>JBDTUR010000021.1:0-17488 GCA_040007635.1 Chloroflexota bacterium | reverse complement strand
AGCGCGACGTGCTGGTGGCCGGTTCGATCGGGCCGCTCGAGTCGCCGCTGCACGGCCCAAAGGGTCCGCGCGAGGAACAGATCCGGGCCACGTTCAAGGAACAGATCGAGGGCCTCCTCGAAGGCGGGGTCGACCTCCTGCTGTTCGAGACATTCAGCGACTTGCACGAGCTGCTTCTCGGCATCGCCGAAGCGAAGGCACTGAGCGACCTGCCGATCGTCGCCCAGATGACATTCGGGGAAGAGTTGTTCGCGGTTGACGGCACCAGCCCCCAGACGGCAGCGACGGCACTCGCCCAGGCGGGCGTCGATGGCGTCGGCGTCAACTGCGGTGTTGGACCACAGATCTGTCTTGACGCGCTGACCCAGATGGGCCGCCCATCGGCGGGGCTGGCGCGGTCCATCGTGCCCAACGCCGGTTTGCCTCAGCGCGTCCAAGGGCAGTTCGTCTATGCCGCTGGTCCGGCCTACTTCGCGGACGAGGTTCCAAGGTTCCTGGACGCAGGTGCGCGGATAGTCGGTGGCTGCTGTGGCACCACGCCCGAACACATCCGCCACATGCGCCAGGCGCTCGATATCTACGGCGCGCGGCAGCGATCCAGCGGCGCGGTCGTGGACGAGAAACCCGAGATCGGCGGCACTCCACGCACGCCCGTCGCTGAGCGGACCAGCGGCTCGGTCACGGAACCGCCACCACCCACCCGTTTGGCGCAGCTGCTGACGCAGGACACGTTCATCGTCAGCGTCGAGATCGATCCACCGCGATCTGTTCGGATCGAGCGCACCATCGAGGCTGCGCGGCTGCTCAAGGAAGCCGGCGTGGATACTGTGAACATCAGCGACAGCGCCATGGCCCGGGTGCGCATGGGCGCCCTCGCCGTTGCCTTTGGTATTCAGCACGACCTCGATCTCGAGTGCGTCGTCCACTTCACGACGCGCGATCGCAATTTGATGGCGCTCGAATCAGAGCTGCTGGGCGCCCATGCGCTGGGTGTGCGCAACATCCTGGCGCTGACCGGCGATCCGCCGCGCGTTGGTGACTATCTCATCGGCACCGGCATCTGGGACGTGGACTCGGTCGGCCTGATCGGCATCCTGGCGCGGCTCAATCGGGGCGAGGATCAGGCCGGCAAGCCAATCGGCAGCCCGGCGGGCTTCACCGTCGCCTGCGCGCTCGATCCCACCACTGACAAGCTTGACAACGAGATCGAGCGTCTCGCCGCCAAGATCGACGCGGGCGCGAACCTCATCATGACCCAGCCCATCTACTCGCGCGACCAGTGGGATCGCTTCATGGATCGCGCGGCCGTTCGCTGGCCAGCAGGTCCGCCCGTGCCCGTTCTCTTGGGCGTGCTGCCGTTGCACACCGCGCGCCACGCGGACTTTTTGCACAACGAAGTACCCGGCATCACGATCCCTGATGAGGTGCGCGCGGCGATGCATGCCGCCGGTGAGCGCGGCGCCGAAGTGGGCCTCGAGATGGCGCATCGGTTGCTCGAGGCACTCGCCCCGTCCGTTCACGGCACCTACATCATGCCCAGCTTCGGTCGCTATGAGCTCGCGGCAGAACTCGTGCGGCGTATCAGGGCCGACAATCGCATCGTCACTAGCACCGCCACCAGCGTCAGCGCCCCGAGGAGCTAGAGCATGACCCGCCGCCGGTACACCGCCGCATTGCGCGCCACGCTGGCCGCTGGCTGGCTGTTGGCCGTGGGCGGTGGCGCGGTATTCGCGGCCAATCCCCCACTCGCTGGCCCACCGTTTCCGGCGCCGCAGATCGACGTCGTCGTCTACGACTACGCCGCCATCCTCTCGCCAGCCACCGAGGCGCGGGCCACCCAGATCATCACCGACATCGAGCACCGCACCGGGGCCGAGATCGTCGTCTACACCCAGTACAACCCGACCTCAGACGAGGACACAACGCAGGCAGATGCCATCGCGCTGATCGACCAGTGGGGCGTCGGCCGCAAGGGCTTCGACGATGGCATGGCCATCATGTGGAACTCCAATCGCCTGCAATGCCTGCCGGGCGTGTCGGGCAATGGCCAGGTTCAGCTCTATGCCGCGCCCGGCTATCGCGCCGCGTATCTGTCGAACGACGAGCGCCAGTCCATCTTCGATAACGACATGGTCCCGTATCTCAAGCAGTGCGACGAGGACAGCGCTCTCCTGGCGGCTCTCAACAAGATCGATGCCGCGGCCACACCGGAGCACGCTCAGCAGCTCGAGCGGGCGCGCATCATCGACGCGGCGATCGGCCTGATTGCCGGGCCGGGCATCTTCATCCTGCTGGTCGGCTGGGCGGCCCTCGCCTGGCTGCGCTACGGCAAGGACCCGGTTTATCTCGATGACCCGTCAGTGTTGATGCCGGCACCCCCACCGGATCTCACCGCTGCGTCGGGCGCCGTCATCTGGGAGGGCCACTCGACGCGTCGTGCGCTGACGACGGCAATGCTCGATCTCGCCAGTCGCGGTGAGCTCAGCTTCAAGCCCGAGGGCGGAATGCTGGGCCTGCGCACCAAGGCGGGCATCCAGATCAACGACAGCTACTCGGCCGACGACGCGAGCATTGCGCGCAACCGACGCAAACCCCTCTCGTACGCCGAGCAGTACGCGCTCGAGCACTTGCGCGGCATCGCATCGCCGCTCACCGGCAATTACATCGACTCGTCGGATTTGCTCAAGTTCGGCAAGTACGTAAGCGGTTTCGACAACCAGATCGAAGGCCACGTCGTGCGCAAGGGCTGGTTCCGCGAGGCGCCGGCCAAGGCCGTCTCGCGCTGGGCTTCGCGTGCGATCCTCATCCTGATCCTGGGTTTCGTCGCATTCATCATCGCCGTCAACATCCCCAGCGGTGGCCTGGTGTTCGCCTCTGTGTGCTGGATGGCTGCCGCGGGCGCCATGCTGCTCATCTCGCGCGCGATGCCGGCGCGGACGATGGCCGGCGCGATGATCTTCGCCATGCTCGCGGCATACCGCCGCACCATGGAGAACACCATGGCCCAGGCACGGTCAATGAATACGGTCGTGGAACAACCGGCCCTGGCGTGGATGGAAACACCCGACCAGGCAGTCGCCTGGGGCGTCGCTCTGGGCCTGCAGCACGACGTCGAGCAGGTCCTGGGCCGCAGCGCGGAGGATCAGCAGGCCGGCGTGTCGACTTACCACCCATGGCTACCCGCCTGGTATGGCGCGGGATTGAGTGGCGGCGGCTCGAGCGGGCCCAGCGGCATCGCCCCCGGTCTGTTCTCGTCGTCGGCCATTCCCAACTTCGGGGGCATGATGGCTGCCCTGTCATCGATCGGTAATTCGCCCTCGTCGTCAGGCTCGGGCGGTGGCTCGGGCGGCTTCAGCGGTGGCGGCAGCGGTGGTGGTGGCGGCGGCGCAGGCGGCGGTTACTAGTCGCTCGTCAGAGCAGGAGCACCCCGGAGCCAGGTAGCGGGCGGCCCTCACGCAGATATTTGAGGAGGAGCCGCGGCGGCGTCACGAAGCGCGGGCCCAGTGCCTCGAGGAGGTCCGGCAGTAGTCGGCGATTGACGGCGCTCTCGCCAAGGATCAACAGGACTTCGTCCGCGCCACCGTCGGGAATTCGCGTTTCGGCCTCCACTCCGACTCGCTGGTGCACGATCGTCAGGAATAAGTCCCAAGAGCGACGATCGCCCGCGTTGGACAGCGGCACCTCGGCCATCACCTTCACGATGGGCGAAAGGCGGGCGCGAAAGCGTTTGAGCAGCGCCTGGTGGCCTTTGTCTCTGATTGGATCACCCAGGGGATACAAGCCGGCGCCAAGTTCGAGTCCCAGTAGCGAAGCCATCTGCGCCACTTCGACGAATGAGATGCGATCGAGGTTTGCCAGGCGCTCCATGCGCACAAGAGCGGTCTGTGATCTGTGCAGCTCGGCCGATAGCGCGCGCTGGCTGACGTTCAATGCCTGGCGCGTGGTTACGAGCTCGGACATGAGCCGGGCGGTCACTGCGCGGCCGCGTCGTCTTCCGCGCTCGAGTCGCGTCTCTCGTGTAGCCATGCGATTCAAGGATGGCCGTCGGGCCTTCACAGCCACTTACGTACGGTCAACCGCCCTTGAACCAAACGGTGGTTCAAGCGATCAATAAGATCGCCCGCGCTTTCCTTTCGGGCACGACGACTGGCAGATTTCAGGCCTTCCGGCCCAGATCTGAGTTTCGCCGCGCATCGAATCGAGATGAACCAGCCCGTCGCCCACCTCCTGTCGTGGCTTGAACCACCAGTTGGCGCAGCGAACCTGACTTTTCGGCCCGACCGATAAACTCACGCGGATATGGGAGCCACTGAAACCATGGACCAGTTCTTCGAGCTGCTCAACGACGGTCAGCGCGATGACGCGCTCAAGCTCATGGACGAAAAGGTGGAGATGCGCGTCCACGTTGGTGAGAACGTCCGGGCGCTGCGCGGCATCGAACAGGTCGGCGGCTGGTTCCTGCGGGCCGACAAGGGCATGCGCATGATCCCCGCCAACGAGCGCGACATGGGCGTCAACATCGAGATCGATCTGATGGTCATGCGACCCGGCGTGCAATCGCAACATCTCGATGCGACGTTCCGCGTCGAGGTCGGCAAGATCACTTCGATCAACCTCGCCCCGCGCTGATACGGGCGCGGTCCGCGCCGGATCGAGCTATGCGCTGGGTTGCGGCGTCTTTGGAGTGGGCTGCGGGATGGTGATCACCTGGCCGACCTCGATGTGGTTAGCGTCAGTGATCTGGGGGTTCGCGTCGAGCAGCTCTTGTAGCGTCAGCTTGAAGCGACGCGCGATCTGGGTGAGGCTGTTGTCAGTGGCCTTGATGCGATAGAGCCGTGGCGTGGCGTCAGGCGTCGGCGTCACCTGGGCAGAGGGTTCAACAGTGACAAGCGGCGTGCCGGTGGCACCGGCCGGCAGCGACGGTGACACGACGCCGGTCGGCAGAGCCGTCGAAAGCGTCGGCGTTGCCGTTGCGGCAGGACCCTTGCCCGCGAGGAGGCCCGGCAGGAAGATGACGCCAAGCACACCCAATGCGAGAATCGCAACCACCGCGATTGCCGTAATCGTTCCGCCCATTCGATCAGCGCCGCCGCCGCCAGATCCTTGAGGCCCGCGACGGTCCGACGCGTCAGCGCCATAACGGTCGGTCAGATCCCATGACGGGATGACATCTTCGCGGCTGACCGTTTCCTTGTATGGAACCTCGGGACGCGACGCGCGCGGCGCGCGCGAGTCGGGTCGCTCGGTCCGGCCGGCCAGGAACTCGGGCACGGGCGACTCATCGGCGGCGTCTGCGAGTGACGGAGACGTTGACGACCAGGCACTGGGCAGATCGGGCTCGTCCGGCGTGGACGGGGTCGCGGCAACGTCGTCGTCGGCCGCGTCGAAGGCGGGCAGCTGACTGGGCGCATCCGGCGCGACCGGCCGTGCAAACGCTTCACTCGGCCAGGCCTCGCCCGGGAGCGGCACGACCGGAGGCAGGTCGAGGGGCAGCACTGGCTGAGCCGCCGCACTCATTGGCTCATCGACCGACGGTTGAGCGGCCTTGGCGCGGTCCTCGTAGCCCTGCGGGGTCGGCACAGGTCGCGCGGCCGCGCGCATCGCCCAACCCTGGAAGACGGGGCACGCCGGGAAGCCGGCGCTGAGACAGTACTGCTCCTGGTGCGCTATGGCCCGCGGCTGTGGAGTGGGTTCGGCGAAGCAGCGGTGGCGGTAGTCGGGCTCGTCAGACCGTCGATCGCGGTCAAGCTCGAGCGCGATGAACGGACATGCCTGCGGGGCCTCCCCGAACAGCTCTTCGCTCTGCGTCATGTGCGTAAGAGTCTACGCAGTCAACTCAGGCCGCGACGGGCACCTCAGCGTCATCAAGAGCGCCCTCGAGGGCCTCATCAGCGGGCACCTGCTGCTTCTCCGGTCCGGCGTGGATGACCATGCCTGCGCCAACCGTGTCGAACGTCGTGTCATCGATCAGGATGAAACCGCCGGTGGTGCGCGACAGATCGTACGGATCGAGCTGCAACGGCGAGCTAGTGCGCAGGTGGATACGGCCGATTTCGTTGAGGCCCAATTGGTCGGCCGCCTGATCGCGGTGAAGCGTGTTCACGTCGATCCGGTAGCGCAGGTCGTCCACGACCGCTTTGACGGTCTTGGTGGTGTGCTTCAGCAGGTACCGACCACCCGGCCGGAGCGCCGAATCGGCCATCCAGCACATCATCGCGTCGAGCTCGTTGGCGACAGTGGGTTGGTTATGCGGCCGGCAGATCATGTCGCCGCGACTGATGTCGATGTCGTCCTCGAGCAGCATCGACACGCTCATGGGCGGTCCGGCGGCCTCGAGCTCGCCATCCATCGTCTCAATGCGCTTGATGTGCGTCGTCTTGCCACTGGGCAGGATCGTGACCTGGTCGCCCTTGCGGAACACGCCCGCCGCTATCTGGCCCGCGTAGCCACGGTAGTCGTGATGCGCGTCGGTCTGCGGCCGGATGATCCACTGCACCGGGAAACGCGCATCGATCAGGTTGCGGTCCGAGCCGATGTAAACGTTTTCGAGGTGGTAGAGCAGCGACGGGCCCTGGTACCAGGGCATGGCCACCGAACGGGTAACGACGTTGTCGCCGTGCAGCGCCGACAGCGGAATGAACTGGATGTCATGCACGTCAAGCTTCTGCGCCCAGGCGCTGAAGTCGTCGCGGATCGCGTTGAAGGTTTCTTCGGAATAGCCAACGAGGTCCATCTTGTTGACCGCGACGACAAGGTGGGGGATGCCCAGAAGGGTCGCGATGAACGCATGGCGGTGCGACTGCTCGAGGACGCCCTTACGGGCATCAATGAGCACGATGGCAAGGTCCGCCGTGGACGCGCCGGTGACCATGTTGCGCGTGTACTGAACATGGCCGGGCGTGTCGGCGATGATGAATTTGCGCCGGGGCGTGGCGAAGTAGCGGTAAGCGACGTCGATCGTGATGCCCTGTTCGCGCTCTGCGCGCAGGCCGTCAGTGAGCAGTGCCAGGTCGACTTGCTGATACCCGCGCCGTCGGCTGGTCCGCTCGATCGCCGCGAGCTGATCCTCAAAGATGCCCTTCGAGTCGTACAGCAGGCGCCCGATCAGGGTGGACTTGCCGTCGTCGACCGAACCTGCGGTGGAAAACCTCAGAAGATCCATGCTTAAAAGTACCCCTCGCGCTTGCGGTCTTCCATCGCCGTCTCGCTGAACGCGTCGTCGGCGCGAGTGGCGCCACGCTCGGTGATGCGCGCGGCGGCGACCTCAAGGATGATGTCCGCGAGGTTGGCCGCGGGCGAGTCGACCGCGCCGGTGCACGTCATGTCACCCACCGTCCGGTAGCGGACGGTCATGTGCTGGACCTCTTCGTCATCGCGGTTGGGCAGGAACTCGCTCGTCGATAGCCACATGCCATCGCGCCGGAACACGTCACGCTGGTGCGCAAAATAGATGGACGGGACCTCGACGTTCTCGCGCTCGATGTACTGCCACACGTCCATCTCGGTCCAGTTCGATATGGGGAAAACGCGCATGTGCTGGCCCTTACGGATCTTGCCGTTGTAGAGGCTCCACAGCTCGGGTCGCTGCGCCTTGGGCTCCCACTGACCGAACTCGTCGCGCAACGAGAAGACGCGCTCTTTGGCGCGTGCCTTTTCCTCGTCGCGCCGCGCCCCACCGAACACGGCGTCGAACTGGTGCTCGGCGATCGCGTCGAGCAGGGTCGTCGTCTGCAACCTGTTGCGCGACGGATTGCCCGGCTCTTCCTGGACGCGGCCGTTGTCGATCGACTCCTGGACGGACGCGACGATCAGTCGCTCGCCCAGCCGCTCGACGGTGCGGTCGCGGTACTCGAGCACCTCGGGAAAGTTGTGGCCGGTGTCGATGTGCATCACCGGGAACGGGAACTTGGCCGGCCGGAATGCCTTCTCAGCCAGGCGCAGCATCACGATCGAGTCCTTGCCGCCCGAGAAGAGCAGGACAGGCCGCTCAAACTCGGCCGCGACCTCGCGCATGATGAAGACCGACTCGGCCTCCAGCGCGTCGAGATGGCTCAGATTGCCGCGCGCCATGACCTCGGGCTGCGATTCAAAGGGGATCACTTCGCCTCAATCACCATAAAAATACTAGGAATTGTCAGAATAGTGAAGTCGCCGTAGTATAGCGCGCCTCATGGCCGATACAAGCCCCCCCAAATCGGCCGCTGCGGCCGCCGGTGCCGCGCCCGAACAACCGACCGGCTCGCGATTTGACGCGTGGGCTGCGCGACTGGGCGTTTCGCGCCGAACATTGATCGCCGGCCTTGTGCTGCCGCTGCTCAGCCTGATCGCCATCGCGACCACCTTTGTTGCGGCGCCGGGTGACCAACGCGGCCTGATCTTCTTCAGCACGCTCGTCGCCTTGGCGGCCGGCCTCTCGTCAACCGCGATCGGGGTTTACGGCGGCGTGCTCGTCCCGGGGCTGCTGCTCCTGGGAGTTGACGCACGGTTCGCGGCGGCCGCTTCCCTGTTCCTGCAGGTGCTCGTCATTCCACTCGCGGCGAGCTCGCACTACCGCATGGGCAACTTCTCGCGTTCGATTGCGCTGCCGCTGTTGGTTGGCGGAGTCATCGGCGCGTTCATCGGCCCGTTCTTCGCCGCGGCGCTGCCCAAGGAATGGATCGTGCGCATCGTGTCGGCGATGATCGTGTTCGTGGGAATCATCGTTCTGGCCACGCTGCGCTTCTCCGGCCTGGGCAAGGTGCGCGATGAGAATGACGTCCCCAGCGCCCAGGTCGGGGGCATCGGCTTGCTGGCCGGCTTCTCATCGGGCGTTTCCGGCGCCGGCTGGGGTCCGATCGGCGTGAAGCTGCTGATCCTGTCGAGGATCGACCCCCGCCAGGCAATCGGCTCGTCCCTTTTCGCCCGCATCTTCATGGCTGCATCCGCGGTGGTCGGCTTTTTCGTCGCCCAGACGGCGTTCAACAACGCCACAGCCAGCTGGTGGATCGTCGTGCCGCTCTTCGCAGGTTCCATTGCGCCGATGATCGCGGGAGCGATGCTGCTCTCGCGCCTTGGCCGCGAGCGAGCAACGATTGGAATCACCCTGCTGTCGCTCGCCCTGGCACTGCCGAGCCTGATCTTCGGCCACTGACCGCGGTCCCGTCGCTTCCTGGCGGACTTCTGCCAGCGCGCTGAAAGGGCGGCTGGCGCAGAATGGTCGCCTCACATGAAGGAGAAGCCCCAATGTTCCGAATCCTGAGCGCTGTTGCCCCACGCGCGACTGCCCATGCCCACTGCGACATCCCGTGCGGCGTCTATGACCCGCAACAGGCGCGCATCGAGGCCGAGTCGTGCTACCGCATCATGGAGAAGTACGCCGCGTCGAGCGACGAGCTGTTCCGCACCCGCTGTATCGCCGTGAAGGAAGAGCGAGCCGAGCTCGCCAAGCACCACATCGACGTCATGTGGCACGACTACTTCAAGCCGGAGCACGTCGAGAAGTTCCCGACTCTCCACGAGACATGCTGGAAAGCCGCCAAGCAGGCATCCCTGGTCAAGCGCTCGCTCGACGTTGCCGAGGCGCAGAAGCTGCTCGAGCTCATCGACAAGATCGACATGATGTGGCGCGAGACCGGCGGTCCGGCCGCGACCCGCATGCAGGCGATGAACCCGGCCTGATTCGCCGGCTCGTCCGGTCGTGGCGACAGCGCGTCGCCGTCGCCGGACACTCGATGGAACCCACGCTGCGCGACGGCGACTGGCTGCTCGTCGATCCTGACGCGCGGCTCGCGCTGGGCGACCTCGTCGTGGCGCGTGATGGTGAGCGGCTGGTCGTCAAACGCGTCGTGGACATCGACGACGGCGGCCGCGTCCTATTGGGCAGTGATAACCCCAATCATGCTGGCCAGCGTGTCGGCCCGCTCGACGAGAGCCAGATCGTCGGCCGCGCCTGGCTCCGCTATTGGCCGCCAACGCGCCTCGGCCGCGTCGTTTGACGCTCGGCGGGGTGTTCGCCATAATGCCTAACGCTGCGTTAACTATTTAGTTGGACTGAACAACCCTTGGCCGTCGCCGCCCCAAGTCTCGTCGAGCAGATTCTCGACCAACTCGAACCCCTGATTGCGCGCCAGCGTCGCGCGGTTGCCCGCGAGGGCTGCTTCCGCGCGATTTCTTCGACGCAGCTCCACGTTCTCTTCATGCTCATGAGCGACGGTCCGTCAACCATGAGCCACCTCGCTGAGTCGCTCGACGTATCGCTGCCCAACGTCACGGGCCTGATCGACCGAATGGTGGAGCACGGCCTTGTCGATCGCGGCCGCGAAAGCGACGACCGACGGGTGGTCACCGTCTCGACGACTGCCGCGGGGCGCGCGCAGGTCGAGGAGATTGATCTCGTCCGGCGCCGTGCGCTGGCCGAACTTCTGTCCCGGCTCAACCCAGCCCAGCAGGAACAAGCCTTGCAGATCTTTGCGGCGCTGCGCCGCAATGCCGAAGAACTCGATAAAGAAGGAGTCCCGGCCTAAACATGGAAGCCATGCCCCCTCCCGACGCTAACGCCGCAAGCGCCCCGGCGGTCCAGATCGACCACCGCGCTCGGACCGAGATCCTCATCGGCATCCTGCTCGCGCTGTTCCTCTCCGCGCTCGACCAGACGATCGTCGGCACCGCGATGCCCAAGATCCTGACCGACCTGAAGGGCATCGACCTTTACACCTGGGTGGTCACGGTCTACCTGCTGACTTCGACGATCACCGGCCCGATTTACGGCAAGCTCTCCGACCAATTCGGCCGGAAGAACCTCCTGCTTTTCGGAGTCTTCCTGTTCCTGCTTGGGTCGGCGCTATCGGGCCTCAGCCAGGACATGATCCAGCTCATCATCTTTCGCGGCATCCAGGGGCTGGGCGCGGGGTCCATCTTCCCGATCGCGCTCGCGGTCATCGGTGACTTGTTCACCCCGCGTGAGCGCGGCCGCTACCAGGGCCTGTTCGGTGCGGTCTTCGGCATCTCTGCTCTCATCGGCCCCGCGCTGGGTGGCTTCCTGACCGACAGCATCAGCTGGCACTGGGTCTTCTACGTCAACATCCCGATCGGCGCGGTCGCGCTATTCATCATCTGGCGGCTGCTGCCACCGCTCCACACGGCCGGCGTCTCGCGCAAGATCGACTACCTTGGCGTGGCCGTCTTCACGGCCGCCCTGGTGCCGATCCTCATTGGTCTTACCAATGCCCAGCAGCACGACTGGACCGATCCGCTTGTTGGCGGGCTGATCCTGCTCGGCATCGTCCTGGGGGCGCTATTCCTGTGGATCGAGTCGCGCGCCGCGGAGCCGATCGTCCCGCTGGGCTTGTTCCGCAACCGCACGTATTCGATCTCGGTCGTGGCCACTTTCCTGGCGAGCTTCGGCTTCTTTGGCGCGGTGCTCTTCCTGCCGCTCTGGTACCAGGTGGTCAACGGCTCAACGGCCACGGCGAGCGGCTACCAGCTGCTGCCCCTTCTGGGCGGCCTGATCATCAGCTCGATCGCGTCAGGCCAGATCGTCAGCCGCAGCGGCCGCTACAAGTGGCTGACGGTGGGCTCGCTGGTCATCCTGTCGGTCGGCCTGCTGCTGCTCACCAACCTGCGCGCAGAGACCTCGCCGCCCATGCTCTGGTTGTGGCAGTTCGTGACCGGCCTGGGCGTCGGGCCCACGTTCGCGGTGTTCACGATCATCGTCCAGAACGCGGTGCCGTGGAACCAGCTCGGCGTCGCCACCAGCAACCTGACGTTCTTCCGCCAGATTGGCGGCACCGTGGGCCTGTCGCTCGCCTGGACCATCTTCGGCACGAGCCTGCGCACGGAGGCACCATTGCAGGTGACTGCGCGGCTCACTGACGCAGGCGCGTCACAGCAGCTCATCGGGGCGTTCGCGAGCAACTTCAACGCGTCGAGCCAGCTCAACCAATTTGGTGTCGGCGACATGGGCACGCGCATCCTGTCCCAGGTGCCCGAGCAGTTCAAGGCGCTCATCCAGCCATTCATCAACGACATCGTGTTGGGCATCCACCAGGCGCTGTCGATCGCGATCGCGAACTCGATGTGGCTCGGCGTAGGCGCGGCCATGATCGCGACGGTTGTGGCGGTGTTCATGCCGGAGATCGCGCTGCGCCGAGAGCACAACGCGCAGAGTGCGGCACTGGTCAAGGCAGAGACCGCGCCGGCGGGCGATCCTGCGCCGCCGGACACCGTGCCCGAGGCGTGACGCAGCTCTAGCTGAGAAAGATCTCGCCCAGTCGCGCAACCATTTCGAGGTCCCGTGGCAAGAAGGTCTGGAGCATCACGCGCTCAACGCCCGCGTCGGCCAACTCGGTCACGCGGGCGCGCGCTTGTTCGGGCGTGCCAAAGATCCAGCGCCGACGCCGCTCGGCCAGCCAACTCTGGGCGTCAATGCCGCCACCACGGCCAACGGCGTCGAGCAGCCCCTGGGCGCGGCGCTCAACTTCGGCCTCGTCGCGGCCGACGAGCACGCCGGTCATCGCCGACCGCGTCACTTCGTTGGGGTCGCGGCCGATCGCGCGACAGGCTTCTCTAACGCGCTCGTACCCGGCCGAGGCAGATGCCGGGGTGGCCGACGTGATGTTGACCTCATCTGCGTAGCGGGCGACCAAAGCGGCCATGCGCGGCTTCGCCTCGCCGCCCACGATCAGGTTGGGGTGCTTGCGCCCGGCCGGGGACATGGGTCGCGGCCGAAACAGCGAGTCGGTCACCTGCCAGTGCCCGCCGGCATAGCTCCAGCCGTCGGGCTCGTTCCATAGGCCGTGCAGGATGGCGAGCTGCTCCTCGAGCATGTCGAAGCGCTCGCGCACATCCGGAAATGGCAGGCCATGCTGATGGTGCTCGGGCACGTTCCAGCCAGCACCCAGACCAACCTCGACTCGACCCTCACTCATCTCGGCCACAGTCGCCGTGATCTTCGCCAAAGTTCCCGGCGCGCGGAAGGTAACCGGCGACACGAGCACACCCAGGTTGATGCGCGTCGTCTCCCGCGCCAGGCCGGCGGTGGTCGCCCAGGCATCCGTGGTCGGCAGGCCGGCCCCGCCGGGGAAGCTGGCGTAATGGTCGGATCGGAAGATCGCCTCGAAGCCGGCGTCCTCCGCCGCGCGGGCGAGTGCCAGGATTTCGTCATAGCTCAGCCCCTGCTGGGGCTCGGTCATAAGCGCGAAGCGCATTGATACATGGTCACACGGTTGTGGGACTCCGTCGTACCGATCGGCTCAATACCATCACCGTGATGACCGCCGCCGACACACGAGTCATGCCCATTCCTGAGGGGCTGGTCGCGATGGGCGCCGCCACGGCCGACTTCGAGCCGCTGGCGGACCTCGCTGACTTACCAGTTGGCGGGATGCTGCGCGTCACCCGGGGCGATCTCGACCTGCTGCTGGTCAACTCCGTAAACGGCGTCTGCATCATCGACGACCGCTGCCCGCACATGTCCGCGCCACTATCACTGGGCGTACTCGAAGGCTGCGTCGTCGCGTGCCCGTTGCACCGCGGCAGCTTTGACTTATGCGACGGCAGCACCGTCCAGTTCCCCACGACCGGCGGCCTCGATGCGGACGGCGGTCACCACGCACCCTGGACGCCGTCGGACGCGGCGCCCAAGCCTGAGCCAACGGATCTCAAGGCCATGGCCCGAGCGGCAACGAGGGTGCGTCGTCTGCGCTATTACCCGGTCCGGATCGAAGGCGGCAAGGTCGAGGCGCGCGTGCCGCGCTGAGCGTGAGCCCGCCGCCCAGCTGAGCGTGGCCCGCACGCCGGATTCGCCTTTGTGGGGTCTTGTCGGGTAAAGTCCGACTGGCCGAGAAGTCGATCGAGAGGATGCCGTGCCTCTGATCCGCCGTCACCGGAGAAGCCGTGCGTGGACCTACGTACAACGCGAACAATTCGCAGCGCGATAGAGATTCGCGCGCCGCTCGACCTCGTGTGGCGCGTTTTGAGTGATTTCGACGCCTATACGGCGTGGAATCCGCACATCCGGCGCGTGGTGGGGCAGGCGCGCGTGGGCCGCCGAATTGGCATTCACACGCGCCCACCCGGTGGCCGGACTGTGGTGATGCGGCCAATCGTCCTGGTCTGGGCGCCGCCGCACGAGCTGCGCTGGCGCGCCACGTTCGTGAGCCGGGCGCTGTTCTCCGGCGAACACGGCTTTCGGCTCGAGGAGCTCGCGCCAGGTCGGGTCCGCTTCGCCCAGGATGAGACCTTCTCGGGTTGGCTGGTGCCGCTGTATGCGCGCCTGCGGCTCGCATCCACGCGGCTTGGCTTCGCCCAGATGAACGACGCGTTGCGCACGCGAGCCGAGACGGAGGCCGCTAACGAAATGGCGCCCGCCGCGGCAGCTGGTGCAACCTCGTGAGCCAGGTTCAACTCATTCATCGTTTCCGCTCACCGGCAGCCCGATGGTCCCGCTTCCGCCAACCGATCGGCGCAGGGACCACGACCGGCAGCGCCGGTACCTTGCGATCCATGACTTATCCGCGTCCCAGCGCGTGGGTTCTTATCGGCGTGCTCGTTCTGGGCATGCTTGGCTCAGCGGGCACGGCCGTCACCCTCGCCAAGAACCCGCCACCGCAATGCACTGGGTGGACTGACGAGTTCCACCCGCCAACTGAGATCCGCGTCCGGCTCAGCCGGGGCCCGAACGCCGGCACAGTGGCGGTCGTGCCCTTCTGGGATTACGTCGGCACCGTCGAGGCCGCCGAGTACTCCACGTCCGGGCCGCGCGGCCCGATCTGGTTGCGCATGGGCGCCCTGGCGGTCAAGCAGTACGGCTGGTACTACGCGATGCACTGGCGCGGCGGCTCCGTGACGATCACCAATGAAGATGGCACGACCACGACACAGTGCTACGACGTGCGCGACACGACCGCGGACCAGATCTACAAGCCCGTTCGATTGGTAAACGGCCAGTGGATCCAGGTGAACATTCCCTCTGCGGCACAGCTACAGGCCATGGCTGAGACGTGGCCCATGACGCTGCGCAAATGGGTCGTCTCCGACCAGAAGAGTCGCTTCTTCCTGAGCGGCTACCGGTCAGGCAAGAAGAACCCCTGCGGTTCCGACGCAGACGGCTTCAGGATCAAGCAGAAGAGCCTCGGCGACTGCATCGTGAAGGGGCTCAACTATGAGGAGACTCAGCGTCGTTACTACGAGCCAAACGTGCTCATTGACGACCCGCGGATGCATGACGTCCTCGATGACAACGACGCCAATAACCTGCCCACGTACTACGGCGACCTGGGCGTCCTCACGCCCAGCAACACGAACACAGCCTGGCGTCTCTACGCCGGCACTGACGCCGGCTTTGCGGATGCGTCTCCTGTCACCGGCACGTTCGGATTTGCCGCAAACACGATCGCGGGTCAGGGCGTCGGCGACGTCAACGGCGACAGCCGCCGGGACCTGGTCATGCTGCTCAACACCGGCAAGATCCGCGTTGCCAGGGCGACGGGAACGGGCTATGCCGATCCGACCTCGCAGGACGTGCCCAACGGCGCTCCGACCGACCAGTTGCTGGTGGGCGACTTCGACGGCGACCTGCTGGTCGACGTTGGCCTCCTGCGCTCGACCCCGATTGCACCGCTGCCCGAGCAACCCGCCACGCTCGTGGTGATGCGCGGCAACTTGAACGGCACGTTCGGCACCCCGGTTGACTGGTGGCGCGGCGCGCTCGATCTCGCCAATCCCAACGTGCGCGTAGCGGCGGGCGATGTTAACGGGGATGGCAAGGCGGATCTGGTAGTCGGCGACACAACGGCTGGGACCACCTTCTGGGTGGCACCATCATTCGCCTCCTGCGTCGACCCAGCGGGTTATAAGTTCACGTACTGGGGGCCGTGCACAAACGTGCCGGGCACCGGCCTGGACGTCGCGTCGCAATGGCTCAGCAACGCGAATTGGCTTACGCCCGCGCCCAAGTGGACGCTGACCGACTTCAACCGCGACGGCCGCACCGACGTCGTCGTGGTCGTGAAGAACGGCAACGGCATCGACGTGTTCGGCGCAAAAGCCGGCGTTGGCGCGCTGAGCTTCGGCGATCCCCAGAAGATGTGGCACCAGGACAGCGTGCCGCTCGACGAGGTGAACCCGCTGGGCATCGACATCAATCCCGACGGGCTGGGCGACCTGCTGCTGGTTAAGAAGTCGAACGCCAATACTGCGTTCCAATGGCTGCGCTCGTCGCAGACTGCTGGCTCAGCCGCGGTGACGCTTGTGCCTACCACCGCCTACGTCGACGCGAGCATTCCCTGGACGCCAACCACTACTGACGCTTACTGATCTGGCGCGGCGCGCAGCCAGTCGCGCCACTCAACTTCAGACGCGCCGATCGACAGCCGATCGCCGGCCCTGACCAATGGCAACCGGATCAGTCGCTGCTCGCGCAGCAACTTTTCGTAGGCGCCGTCGGCCGACATGCTGAGGTAGCCCAATCCGGCATCGCGGTAGGCGCGCGAACCAGTGTCGAACAGGTTGGTCGCGCCGAAGCGATCGCTGAACCGTCTGAGCTCAGCCGGCGCAAGCGGTTTCGCACCAAGATCGACGAAGTTGACCCGAACGCGGCGCTCGTTGAAGAAGCGCAACGCCTGCTGTGTGTCGCGCGATTCGCGCCGGCCGAAGACCTGTACCTCGGCCAGCGGCAGGGCGGTCAGGCCTTCTTGCGGCGGCCGCGCTTTGAGCGGCGCTCGGGCGTGGCCATGCCGACCAGCCAGCCCTTCTCCGACTTGCGCACCACGACGTCCTTCTTCGCCTCTTGGGCCGCCTTCATGATCCGTTGGCGCATGGTGAGCGCCTTCTCATCGCGCCCAAGCCGAACTTCGAACACCGCTTTGGGATCACTGATCTGGCCCAGCATCTGGACCAGCTGGCGCTGCTGCCTTTGACGCGCCAGAGCCTTGGGGCTCAATGCACGCGGGGTGGCCCCCGCCTTTGGTTTGTCTAGCATTGCAACATCGACCTGACGAATTCTCACGGGTTATGCCTCGCTGGTGTTTTGGCGAACGCTCGCCAAGGCTCATACAGTTTAGTACCGCGTGAATTGGAGCAGCCAATATGAAGATCGGCGTAATTGTTCCGCAGGGCTGGACCGGTGAATACAAGGGCTGGAATGCAGTTGATGCTTGGCAACGAACGCGCGCGGTCGCCCAGCAGTCCGAGGCGCTGGGATTTGAATCGATCTGGCTGTTCGATCACTTCCATACGGTGCCGCGACCAACGCTCGAAATCACTTTCGAAGCATTTACTTCGCTGGCGGCACTTGCCGCGGAAACATCGCGCGTACGCCTGGGCCACATCGTGCTGTGTGCCGCATATCGCAATGCGGCGCTGACCACGAAGATGATCTCGACGCTCGACGCCATCAGTACTGGTCGCGCCGAGCTGGGACTGGGCGCGGGCTGGAAACGCGACGAATGGCGTGCCTATGGCTACGGCTTCCCCGATGCACCCGAGCGCCTCGCGATCCTGAAGGACACGC
>JBDTUR010000020.1:0-17677 GCA_040007635.1 Chloroflexota bacterium | reverse complement strand
CTAAAAGCCTACCACTGAGCGTGATTGTTTAGCGCAGCAGCGAGGTCATCAGCTGGATGAACACCAAGACGAGCACGATCACGAGAAGCGCGAAGCCAATCGTGAGACCTGCCGTGAGGAAGGACCTCGACTTGACTTTCTGGACATCCGCGTCGGGGGTGGTGGTCGCGGCGGCGGGCTGGCTGTTGAGGAACCACAGGTCAGCCTGATTTGCGCCCACCTGGTCGGTCCCCGCACGAGAGCCTGCGGCTGGGGCCGACTGAACCATCGGAGCCGAGTACATCGGCTGGGGCATCTGCTGCGTACGGGTAGGCTGGTCGGGGGGTGGCCACGCTGGCTGGGAATATTGCGCTGGGCCCGGCTGCTGATATGGCAGAGCTGCCTGCTGATAGCGCGACGCCAGCGGTTGCTGCAATCGCGCCGCCGGCGGCGCCATGTATTGCGCGGGCTCCGGCGGGAAAGCGGGCACCGGCTGCGTCATTGCCCACGTTGGGGCGGGCGCATGAGGCGACTGCGGCGACTGGTGCGACTGCGGCGAGACGGGCGTCGACCACGGCGCAGGCGGATCGGTCATGAGCTGGTCCGCGGCAATCTGCGGAAGATCCCAGTCGAGACTTTGCGGCTGCTGAGGCTGCGGCCGGGCCGCATTTTGTGCGGGCAGCCAGGCGTTCGGCGGGGGAGCCACATCCTGAGGTGGCTGCGGCCGGTGGGTGGGCTGCGCAGGCTGACCCGAGGTGCCCCAGATGTATTCGGGCTCGGGCATCGACGCGCCACCTGCAGAACTGCGTGGTTCGTACTCGGGCTGGCGCACCTCGGCATCAGGGCCGACCCGCTTGGCGCTGTCAGCAGGATTGGTGCGCTGGTTTTCATCGACGATCGCCAACTCGATGCGCAACACCATGTTGTGAGGCGTGCCACCGCGCGTCACGCCAACGATCTCAGTGTTGGGAAGTGTGCTCAGCTCGATCGTCGGCGCGGGCGGCCCCGAAACAGTCGGGACCTGCCGCTCAGGCTCCGGGTCGGGCTCAAGCAGCGACTGGGGCTCAGGCTCCGGGTTGGGCTCAAGCAGCGACTGGGGCTCAGGCTCCGGGTCGGGCTCAGGCTCAGGCTCGGGCTCAGCCTGCGTGCTGGGCTCAGGCTCCGGGTCGGCCTCAGGCTCCGGGTCGGCGGCCTCAGGCTCCGGGTCAGCGGCGACCGCTGGTTCAGTCCACTCCGGCGGTGGCGGAGGGGTGGGCGACTGCTCGACGGGGGACCACGCCGGAACGGGCTGCGGGGCAGACGGCGGAGCGACGGGCCACGCGTCTTCGGGCATGGCTGGCCCGCTGACTGGGGGCGGAGTGACCGTCAGGTCGTCCGCGGCCGGCCAACCGGACAGGGGGTCGGCGCCACTCAAGTGGGCCTCGTCCCCGGCGAGTAGTTGGTCCCTGTGGGCAGTGACAGTCATTGGCTCAAGGCTGCCAAACGAATGGGCATCGCCATTTCCGTCGCCGTTCCAAGCGGCCCACGCCGCGGGCGCCTGGACATCCGCGACAACAGGGGCATACGCGTCGTCTGGATCAGGCCACTGGTCGCCCGCGCCGTAACTCTCGGGATGATCCCAGGGAGCCGCAGGTTCGCCGAGTGCGTCCGGCGCAGGCCACTCAGGGTGCGACGCAACGGTGGGATCGCCGGCTTCTGCAGACCAGATCTGCTCAGTGGGCGGCCAGGGCTCTGGATCGGGCCTGTCCCACGGCACATCGGCGCGCGCAGTCGGGTCGGGCTGCGAGAACTGCAGGGCAAAGGGCGGATCGCTGAGCAGGGTCGGCGGCTCGGGCGGCGCGAACTGGCCTTCGTTGGCCAGCGGGACGTCCCAAGGCGATGGCTGTCCCGGCAGGTCGGTCGGTTGGTGGTCGTTGCGCGAGCTGGGCTGAGAAGGCGGGCGGAGTCGCCGCGCCATCAAGTCGTTATCCATCAGTTGTTCCCCTGCGGATCGAGTCGCTCGATGATGGTGGCGATCCCCTGGCCCACGCCGATGCACATGGTTGCGAGGCCATACCGCTTGCCGGTGCGGTTCAGTTCATGGGAGAGCATCGTGATCAAACGTGCGCCGCTCATTCCCAGCGGGTGACCCAGCGCAATGGCGCCGCCATTGACGTTGACCTTGTCCGGGTCCAGGCCGAGCTCGCGCATCACGGCGATGCTCTGGCTGGCGAAGGCTTCGTTAAGTTCGATGAGGTCCAGATCCTCGACGCGCAGCCCGGCGCGGTCGAGCGCCTTGCGGGTCGCGGGAATTGGGCCCAGGCCCATGACGGCGGGATCGACACCCGCGACGGCCGTCGACAGGACGCGCGCGAGCGGCTTGAGACCATGGGCACGGGCGAAGTCACTGGCAACGACCACGGTTGCTGACGCGCCATCGTTTATGCCGCTGCTGTTGCCGGCGGTGACGCTACCGCCCTCGCGGAAGGCGGCACGCAACCGGCCCAGTGCCTCTATCGAGGTGTCGGCGCGCGGGTGCTCGTCGCGGCTGATTTCGAGAGGCTCACCCTTGGCCTGCGGCGCCATCACCGGCACGATCTGGTTCTGGAAGCGACCGGACTCGATCGCGGCGACGGCACGCTGGTGCGACACCAGCGCAAACGCGTCCTGATCCTCCCGGCTGACCATGTTGCGCTCGGCGACGTTCTCGCCGGTCTCGCCCATCGAGTAGGGCTTATACATCGCGGCCAGGCGCGGGTTGGTGAAGCGCCAGCCCAGCGTCGAGTCGAACATCTCGCGATTGCCCCGGTCGTATGCAGCTTCCGGTTTGGCCATGACGTACGGCGCGCGCGTCATCGACTCGACGCCCCCGGCGACGAACGCATCGCCGTCGCCAACCATGATTGCGTGCGCGGCGGAGTTGATCGCCTGGAGGCCGCTGCCGCACAGCCGATTCACGGTGAGACCAGCGACTTCAACCGGCAGCCCGGCAAGCAGCGCGCTCATGCGCGCAACGTTGCGGTTGTCTTCGCCCGCCTGATTGGCGCAGCCCAGGATCACATCGTCGATCGCGTCTGCGTTGACGCCGGCCCGCTCGACCGCGGCCTTGATCACGATTGCAGCGAGGTCATCGGGCCGCACCCGCGCGAGTGCGCCGCCATACCTGCCGATAGGCGTCCGAACGGCGCTCACGATCCATGCTTCGCGCACGGGCCGGCTGAGGTCCCGGGTCATGGGCCGATTGTAGGAGCGGTGCCTACCAGCACCGGCATAGCCCAAAGGTCCGCCCCACTCGGCATGTCGTGGTACCGCAGCCCACCACAAAGCGACGCTCTCGTCGGCGAATCGGCAATGGGATTGCCGACTTCTGGCTATGGACTGGCTGAAGGCTCCTGCTGGAAGGGTTCCCCCGGATCAGCTCAGGCAACGCCTGGAAAATCGTGCGGGCCCTTCGCTGAGGCTGGCCATCACGGCGAACAGGCCGTCGCGTAAGTGCCTGATAAGGCGCGGAGTTGAAAATCCCATTGCCGCTTTCGGTGGAAGACGGCGATCCCAGCCAACACACCAAGTTAACGGAGGACTCGATGCCCAGGAGGGCGGGCATTCGTGCCGCTGCCCGCCTCGAAGGCGCTCGATCGGCGCGGGCCGTGGCCACGATGATGGGGAACATGGTTCTCAGCGCCCGCGAGCGCCGCCACTGGGCACGCGTTCAACTCGGCGTTAGGGTCGGATTGAGCGCAACACGAATTGGCCAGATTGAGCGGGGCGATGGCGCGGGCGTGTCGCTCGAGGTGTGGTTCGCGTTGGCGGCTGCCCTGGACATGCCGCTCAATGTGGCCTTCGGGCGCGACCCAGTGCGGGAGCCGGACGACGCGGGACATCTCAAGATTCAAGAGCTGATGCTCCGGCTGGCTCGCCTGGCTGGACGGCATAGGACATTCGAGCTTGCCACGCGACCCGCCAGCCCGAGTTTTTCGATCGATGTGGGCGTACGCGACGACGCTTTGCGAGTCTTCTTCATCGAGGAATGTTGGAACACGTTTGGCAGCATCAATGGCGCGGTCCGGAGCACGCGGCGCAAGATTGCGGAGGCCGAGCAGCTCGCCGTCGCGACGGGCGGCGAAGGCGCATACGGGGTCGCGGCGGTCTGGATCGTGCGCGACACGCGCCGCAACCGCGAGATCGTGACGCGCTACCCGGAGGTGTTCACCGCCGCGTTCACAGGCTCGTCCCGGCTCTGGGTCCAGGCGTTGACGCAGAAGGGCGTTGCGCCACCGACAGAGCCCGGTCTCGTCTGGTGCGACGTCAAGGCGACGCGGCTTTTCGCGTGGCGCAAGAGCTAGATCGAAGCGATTTGCCAGAGCGCGGGCGCGACGCGGAATCGCTCGCCGTAACGCTGCTCCAGGTCGCGCAGGCCCGTCACGACCTGGCGCAGGCCCAGGGCCGCGGCGCGTTCGAATGGACCGTACGGATGGTTCGCGCCCAGCTTCAGCGCGCGGTCAATGTCGGGCGGTTGGGCGACCCCGTCGCCGGCCGCGTGGTAAGCCTCGTTGATGATGGCCAGCTCGATACGCGAGACGATTTGATCAGCGTCAAGTTGGTCGGTGGCGGGCTGGGCACCATTTGGTAGTCGGTCGGAAAGTCGGACGCGTCGGCCGTCCTCGTAAACGTAGAAACCCTCGCCCGTCTTGCGACCCAAGCGACCCGCGGCGACAAGCTCGCTCTGGATGCGTGACGGCATGAAACGAGTCGCCTCGTCGAAGCCCTGCCAGACGGCAGTGGCCGCGGCCAGGTTCACGTCGATCCCCACGAGATCCATGAAGGCGAACGGGCCCATGGGATAGCCGGCCGACTGAACCTGTTGGTCGATCTGCTCCACACCAGCCTCACCCGCTTCGAGCATCCGCAGCGCTTCGAGCGTGAACGGCCGATTGACCCGGTTGACGATGAAGCCCGGTGAGTCGGCGCAGGCGACGGGGGTCTTGCCCAGCGCCGCGGTGAAGTCGGTAGCTCGTTTGACGATCGTCGGATCGGTCTGCTGGCCGACGACCACTTCGACGAGCGGCATGATCGGCGCCGGGTTGAAGAAATGTAGGCCAAGGACCTGACCTGGCTTGCCGCTCGCCTGGCCGATTTCGCCAACGGACAGGGCACTGGTGTTCGTCGCGAGGATCGCGTCAGGCCGTGCGGCAGCGCCCAGGGCGCGGAAGATGGTGTTCTTGAGATCGATGCTCTCAAGTGCGGCTTCGATGACAACGTCCGATTCCTGCGCCAAGCCTTCGAGCGAGTGCGCGTCGCGCAGGCTGGCCAGCATCTGATCTCGGTCGTCTGCTGTCAGTCGGCCCTTGCTTACGAGCTTCTCGAGGCCGTCCGCGATGCGGCTGCGGCCGCGCTCGATTGCGGCATGATCGACGTCGTGCAGCAGTACCTCGTGCCCCGCCTGAAGACAGACCTGGGCGATGCCCGCGCCCATCGTCCCGGCGCCGATGACGCCGACGATCACCGGGCGAGCGCTTCGATTGGCTTGAGCAGCACCCACCGCTCGTCCTGGCTCAGGCTGTCATCGGCGATGGTCGCGGCGACTGCGTCGAGCATTGGCGGTATCGCGGCCTTCCGGACCGAGGCTTGATCGAGGCCGGAGAGGCTCATCTGTCCAGTTGCGTCAGGAAAGGTGCCGCGCGGCGGGTAGTTGTTGACCCACGACGCAATTCGGTTGCGCGCGTCATCGAGCAGCTTGTCGCGACGATTGGTGCGCAGGGCCGCCTTGACCATGGTCCAGGCTTCCTCGCGGGCTGTGGGGTCTTCTGTCTCCCAGACTGAGCGGAGCATGATCAGCTCGGCGTCAGGCATGCGCTCGAAGCGATCAAACAGCTGATCGACGCGCTCCTGGATGGCCTGGTCGGCTGGGTTCATTCGCCCCTGAATCTGGCTGGGCGCTTCTCGACGAACGCGGCGACGCCCTCCTTGTGATCTGCCGAGCGGCCGGCGACAGATTGAAGCTGGGCCTCGAACTCGAGCGCGTCCTCCAGGCTCGACGTTAGCGCGCGGTTCAGCGCCCGTTTTGTCAGAGCCAGGGCGATGGGCGCGGACTGAGCCAGCCGCGCGGCGAGAGCGTTCACCTCGTCCATCAGTTCGTCCGCGGGGACGACCCGGTTGACCAGGCCGATTTGGGCGGCCGTGGCTGCATCGACCGAGTCGGCCATGAACATCATCTCCGCGGCGCGGTGCGGTCCGATGAGGCGCGGCAAGAACCACGAGGACCCCGTGTCCGGGACAAGCCCGACTCGACCGAAGGCCTCCATGAAGCTGGCCTTGTCCGATGCGATGAGAATGTCGCAGGCGATGGCGATCGAGATACCGGCGCCCGCCGCGACGCCGTTGATAGCGCCGATGATCGGCTTCTCCAGCCGGCGCATCGCGAGGATGATCGGGTTGTAGCGCAGTCTTAGTTCCGTGCCGAGGTCGTTGACGTCCGGCCCGGCGCGCTCCTTCAGGTCCTGTCCGGCGCTGAACGCGCGGCCGGCGCCGGTCAGGATCACGACGCGGACTTCCTTGTCGCGCGCCGCGTCCTTGAATGCCGCGAGCAGCGCTTCCTTCATCTCGACCGTGAAGGCGTTGAGCGCGTCAGGTCGGTTAAGGATGAGCGTCAGGACTCCGTCCGAGGCGGAACTGAGAACCGTGTCAGCCATGGGCGGTCATGTTAGTCGGGGTCTGTTGCGCGCTAGTCCGGATCAGTTGCGCGCCAAGAGCGCGCCGGAATCCATCAAGGAGATCGATGCGAAGGTCATGGCGAGCATGATCACGAAGCTCAATGCCCACGGGAGCCTGCGTTGCGGCTGTCCATCGCGCAACAGGAGCCAGAGCAGCGGAATTTGCGCCGGCATCACATAGCGGATCGCGTCGGCCCACAGCAGATTCGTTCGCTCCGACACCCAGAAGACCCCGGCGAAGAACCAGCCAAGAACGAAGACGAGACCGATTGCTAGCCACAAGCCGGAAACGTCCTCCCGTTTCCATTCACGCAACGACTGCCGAAAGCCCCCCAGTAGAGGAAGAAACCCCAAGGCGAGGCCGATCACCAGGATGGGTAGCTTGCCCGCGAGTCCAAGCGCGAGCTCACTCGGCTGGCCGAGCGCCGCTGCGACGAACTGCGCCTGGACGTCGCTCGTCTGCCACGAGTCCAGCAGTCCGGAAGCCGTGCCGTCCCAGAACAGGCTGAGGTTGCGTAGACCCCACACGGCGAAGATCAAGCCGAAGACAGCGATCGCGGCCCAATACCAACGGTTCTTGAGCACGCCGATGCCGCGATACAGCAGGCGCCAAACGAAGCCACCCAGGCCCGCGATAAGGAAGAACCAGCCGAGGCTTGCCTTCGAGAGGTACCCCGCCCCCGCGAAGAGTCCGGCGAGAACGAGGAAGCGATCGTCCTTCAGGGCGCGAACGATGGCCCATAGGGTCAACGTGAATGTGATGATCACGAGGTTCTCGGCGTAGCCAACCCAGGTGCCGAACAGCGCGCCGGTCCACTCGAGGCTCACAGCGGCTGCGGCCAACAGACCGGCGTCGCCGCCGTAGAGGTCGCGCGTGGTCCACCACGCGACGAACACCGCGCCCCACGAAAGGAGCAGCAGCGGCAGCACCAGCGCCAAGGTCGTGTTGCCCAGCAAGGCGATGAACGGCGCCTCGACGAAGGCGCGCCCCGGCGCATAGTGGTGGCTCGGACCGAGCGTCAGGTGCGTGCCGCACTGGGCGACCGTGACTGGATCGTCGTAGGTGAGGCCATTGCCGGCAACCAGGTTGAGCGCCAGCGTGTGGTAGGCGCGGCCGTCACACGTAGTCAGCGGGGCGTCCGGTTTGAGAACGAGTGGCACCGTTCGAACGGCCAGCCCAAGCGCAAACGCCGTGATGGCAATCCAGCGAAGCCCGCGCGTCATCCGCGGCAGGTTATTGCAGCCGCGTATACGAGAGGCGGGCGATAAGGCAACGATGACCGCATGGGGAAGCTGAGCGGCAAGCTCGCAGCTCCCCTTGCCGTGGCGGTCTGAGCGTCAAGGCTCGCGAACCTACTGTGCGGTCACCGTGAGGGTGTCGTGCATGCCCAGGCTCTCGTGTCCCGGGAACGCACAGAAGTAGGTGTAAGTGCCGGCTGGGAGCGTCGCCGTAACGGTGTCCGAATCACCGGTGCGGAGATGCACCGTGGCAGCAAGGGTCCCCGTTTCGTTGCGAATGTTGAAGTTGTGCGGCGTGGGGCCTGCGCTCGTCACGGTGAACGTGAAGGTGCTCCCCGCAAGGGTCATGGTCGCGGGCTGGATCTTGAAGTCGGCTAGCTGGACGGAGACCGGTTAAGCGGCCGCCGAGGAAACAGGCGTCGAGGGGCCGGGCGTCGCTGCCGGCGTACAGGCCAAGACCGCGGCGGCCAAAAGGCCAATCGAAAGAATGCTGTGGGTCATCAGAAATCTCGGTGTGAATGCCGCAGCGGGCGGCCGGGCTGTGTACCGGCGCGCCCGCTGCGGGAGAGAAGAGGAGGAGTGTTCGCGGGTTAGAACTTGTCAGGCATCGCCGCAACGATTGCCTGGGCAAGCGGGTCGCCGATCATGCGCATGTGCATCCCGGCGGTCCGGTCGGACCCCGCGGCGGCTGAGACATCACCGGCGCCCTGGGCGTCGATGACAGCTTCAGTTGTGGCCACATGGTCAGCAGTCAGCGCCGCGAGGGTGTCCTCCGGCAAGCCGGTGGCGCTGGCGAGGAATGCCGCGAACTGCGGCGTGTAAATGGTGTCCAGGTTGCCGTCAGCCGTTGCCTTAGCGGCGTCGTCGCCGGTCGCGACAGCGGTCGTATAGTCGACGAAGAAGCCGATATGAGCAGTCCAGATGTCGTTGAACTGGGTCTGCGCGTCGTCACCGTAGATCGACTGGATGGCGGCACCCAGGTCCTTGCCGTTGTCGCCAACGGCAGCGGCCGCAGCATTGAATTCGTCCGTGCGCCCGCCGATCGCCGCGTCGGTCGCGAACGTCGTCAGGAACAGGTGCTCCTGCAGGAGCTGGTCGAGGGCGGTTCGGAAATCGACGCCGGCCGTCAGTGGATCGCCAGCGATGCTGTTCTTGGTCGCGATGGCCGGCGCGAGCGCGTCGCCGATCATCGACATGTGCGCGAAGGCTGTACGCAGCGCCTCGTAGGCAGCCGGCCAATCGGCTTCGCCCTGGGCGTCGATCACTGCCTCCGTTGTCTTAACGTGCTCCTCGGTTGCCGCCTTGACCGCATCCTCAGGCAGATCAGTCGCGCCAACGATGAACGCGGTGAACCGCGGCACGTAGTCGTTCATCAGGTCGTCGTTCGCCTTCGACTTGGGGGCGTCATCGCCGCTGGCAATGGCCGTCGTGTAAGCGACGAAGTAACCGATGTGGTCCGCCCAGATCTGGTTGAACTGGTCCTCGGCCTCCGCGCCGTAGACAGTGCCCAGATAGGCCCCGAGGTCGGTGCCGTTCTGGTTGAGGAGGTCGGCGTAGGCGTTGAACTGGTCGGTTCGGCCGCCCAGCGCTGCGTCGGTCGCCTTGGCCGTCAGCATGAGGTGCTCCCCGAGCATGTAGTTCAGGTCGGTGCGGAGAGTGGCCGCATCGCTCATTACGTCCTCACCGGCGGCGGGTGAACCGGACGCGGCCGGTGATCCGGAGGCCATCGGGGACATTGATGCGCTCATGGAAGGCATGGCGCTAGGGGTGGTCGCCGCTGTCGGCGCCACAGAAGGCTGAGATGAATTCCCGGCGGACGGTCTGGCCGAAGAGCCGGGGCCGGCGCATGCTCCAATGAGGAAGGACACTGTGAGGGCAGCGCCTATCAAGGTCTTGGATCGCACAGAAAATCTCCTGCTGTGGGTGAAGACGTTCGCGATGACGCGAACTCCCGCGCGTTTTGCGCGGTCGATCACCTATGCGCAGGTCGGGGACTGGTGGTTCACCCGCTGGGGGTTACAGAGTCGTTGCGGCGCTACACAAGGCTGCGCACAAGCCCGACTCGAGCGAAGGTCTCCATGAAGCTGGCCTTGTGCCCGCGGCCGAGCGCAGGACCATTTCTGACCTCACAGCACCTCGAAGCCTTCGGCCCTGGCTGCAGTCGCCTGGTCATCGTCACGCGTCAAGAAAACGAGCGGCCCCATATCGGTGATCATCTCGCGTTCCTCGATCGCGACGGCCAGATGGATGGCGTCGAGCGTGCCAAGTTGATGCTCAAGAACCAGTCTCTGCGCAGTCCGCAAGACGCTCCGTGGACGGAGCTCAACGAGTCGGATGGGGCCATCGGCCTGGCAGTCAGCGTCGAAGCGATCGACAACGATGGCCCAGTCATCGATCCGGCGGGCGCGCGCCGCGCTGCGCATTGCCCGCGCGAATTCGACGCGGGCAATCTCGCTCACGAGAACGGCGTTCTCGTCCTCAAGCACGAGTCGACGGAGTTCGGCGTGATCGGCTTCGTCGAGCAGGTAGGCGCGCACAATCGCGCTTGTGTCGGCGAAGACCACCCTCACCTGTGATTGCGATCGTCTTCGAGGGCTTCGCTGACCGCGCTACCCCAACCCTTCGTGAGCTTGATGACCTCGTCACGTGACGGCACCGGGCCGCGCGGCGCAGGCGGAATCACTCGCTTGCCCGTCGTCCGCAGGTACGCGTCGAGACGAGCGTGCTCGTCGTCGCCGGTCAGTCCCTTGTCGAGCAACTCGTTGACGACCGCGTTCATTGAGCGACCTTCAGCAGCCGCGCGACTCTTCAGCCGGCCGTGCAACCGCTCATCGACACGGGCAATCAGCGTCTTCACGGATCGACGATATCACTTAGCACGGATCATGATATCTACAGACGGGGTCGTTGACGTCAGGCCTACGAGCAGCGCTTCCTTCATCTTGACCGTGAACGCATTGAGCGCGTCAGGCCGGTTCAGCGTCAGCGTCAGGACGCCATCCGCGGCGGAGCTGAGAACCGTGTCGCTCATTCGCTGGGTGCCCATGTTCCATTGCGGTCGATCCAGCGAACTGAGAGAACTTGGGCGAGCGCGATCCCGAGACCGACAACGACCATGAGCAGATAGAAGCCGCTCGCGGGATCGTTCAGCCAAACGACCAACGCGACAACGACCAGGGCGAGCATGATCGCCAGCGAGAACAGCATGCGTTTGCGAGTCGAGGGTCGACCGCCAGTCGTGAATTGGACGAACCACGGGGCTTTTTCGCGCGGCACCCTAGGCCCCATCAGCGGCCCTTCCAGGTGGGCTTGCGCTTCTCGACGAACGCGGCCATGCCTTCCTTCTGGTCGTCCGAGGCGAAGAGGAGGAAGAAGTTGCGGCGCTCGAATTCGAGCCCAGCTTCGAGCGATAGCTCGTAGGCACGGTTGACTGCTTCCTTGGCCGCCCTCACGGCGAGCGGCGGCATCGAGGCGACTTCTGTCGCCAGGGCGAGGGCGGCAGGAAGCGTCTCTTCTCGTGCCACGACCTGCGAGACGAGGCCGCGCTCGTATGCCTCGCCCGCACCTAGGTTGCGGCCGGTCAGGATCAGCTCCATCGCCTTCGCCTTGCCCAGGGCACGCGTCAAGCGCTGTGTCCCGCCCGCGCCGGGGATGATGCCCAGCTTTATCTCGGGCTGGCCGAACTGCGCGTCGTCCGCCGCGACCACCATGTCGCACGCCATCGCCAGCTCGCAGCCGCCACCCAGGGCAAAGCCGCGCACCGCGGCGATCAGCGGGACGCGCAGACGACGCAGCCGCTCCCAGCGCGCGAAGTTGTTGGCGACCGACATCGTCACCGGCGTCGCGTTAGCCATTTCCTTGATGTCCGCCCCAGCCGCAAAGGCGCGCTCGCCCGCCCCGGTGATGACCACACAATGGACCGACTCGTCGCGGTCCAGTTCCTCAAGCGCCTCGGCCAGTTCCCCGAGCGTTCGGTAGTCGAGCGCGTTCAGGACTTCGGGTCGGTCCAGCGTGACGAGCACCACGCCGGGGTGGTCGGCTTGTGGTTCGACCTTGACCCGGGGCTTATCTGCCGCCGTCTTGTCGGTCACCGGTACTCCTCCATCGGTAACCCGAGTCTATCCACCTCGGATTGGGACGATCGGCTTATCGACCGCGACCAACGCGGTACGCACAATCCGTGCATGGGTGTTCGAACTTGGGCGGCCATCGGCAACGTCCTGAAGATTTCCGCGGCGTTGGGCTATCTGGCCGCCGCCTTTATTGGCTACCGAGCGTTCCAGTTGAAGCAAGTGGGGGCCTCGGGCGATCTAGTGCTCGCTGCGGCCGCAGTTACGGTCCTGATGTTCGCCGTGTCCATCCTGCTCTGGAACCTCAGGGGCCCGCTGGTTTCAGGGAATCTGATCGTCAGGGTGCTCGTAGGCGCGTACATGCTCCTCTGGGTCATCTCCACGCTCGGCCTGGGGCTGATCTTCATCGGCATTGTTTATCTGTTCACTAGTGAGCCCGATAGCAGTGAGCTTTTCAGGCGCGGAAAGCCGCCAAAGCCACGCTTCAAGGCGCCCGCTGCTTGGCGACCCACCGGGCACGTGGGAGCGAGCGGGGCAACGCTCTACGCGGACGAGAACCTTCAGCAGCCCGCCGGCATCTTCGATTCATGGACACCCGTCCAGGTAGTGGACAAACGCCACGGTCTGGCGCAGGTCCTTGCTGAATCCGGCGAACGGGGCTGGATTGACCTGCGCACCCTGGCCGAGGGCGTTTAGTCCCGGCCGGCATCCTCGATGTCACTGCGCAACTTTTCGTAGTCGGGCGGCCGCTTCTCGTGGAAAGAGGCGAGGCCCTCGGCGACTTCCGCGGATGCGGCGTGGACGGTGAGCCACTCGCGCGCCATCTGCACCGTGCCGGCCCAAGCCTGGTTCTTCCAATAGTTGAGCTGCACCCGCGTGGCGCGGACGATCTCCGGCATCTTCGCCAGCAGCTCTTGGCAGTAGTCCGCGACCGCGGCGTCAAGCTCAGCGCGCGGCACGACGCGGTTGATCCAGCCCCACTCGAGGGCCTGGGCCGCCGGCACTGGGCGGTTGAGCAACAGCACCTCGCGGGCGCGACGATCCCCAATCAACAGCGGCATCCACTGCGTCGCGCCGCCGGCCGGCAGCGAGCCGCGCGACGGCCCGACGTGGCGAATGAAGATGTCGTCCGCAGCGATGGCCAGATCACACGCGATGTTCAGCTCGTTGCCACCGCCCACAACCATCCCGTTGAGGCGCGCGACCACGGGTTTGGCGCAATCCTTGATCGACTCGATGGCCTCGATGAAGCGGCCCATCCAGTCCCAGTAGTCGTTGGGCCGCGCGAGGAAGGCCTGCTGCTCATCGAGATCCGCGCCGGTGCAGAACGCTTTGTCGCCCGTCCCCGTCAACACGACCACACCAACCGCGTGATCGGCGGAGGCTGCCCGAAAGGAATCCCGAATGGACTCCAGCGCGGCCCGATCCAACGCGTTGAAAACTTCCGGTCGGTTCAGTCGGACGGTCGCAACGCGGTCCTTGACCGAGTAGTCGACGGTCACGAGACAGGTTCCTCGTCGAGTGCCACCAAGGTGAGTAGGCCCGGCGCGATGTCGCGCAGGTTGCGTCCCGCGACGCGCATTTCGTCGCTCGCCATGCCGGCCTGGAGTGCCTCGCTGTCGTCAAACTCCATGCGCGTGACGATGACGATGTCGTCGCCGGCGTAATGGTGGTCGACCTTCTCCACGACGCTCGACCGCAATCCCGGGACTTTCTCGATGAGCGGCATGTGCTCATCGAGGTAGCGCTCCATCAATTCTTCCAGGGCGTCGTCGCCGCCTTCGGGCCGCTTGAAAACTGCCAGCAGTGTTGCTGTCATCGTCTTGTCTCCACCGGTCTTGCTACCACTTGCTGAATGGATCTGATTCGAGGTTCGTTGCCAAGTTTCGCTGTGCGACTGCCGCCGGGTCCCACAGCGCCGCGCCTTCAGCTTCTCGCCGATGACGCGTGGACACCGCACGGCCACCGAGCTCGGCGCGCTCGCGCGCGATCTGCTCGGTAGAACGGTAGAACACAGCGGCTGCCTGATTGAAGAGGGCGGGTTGACTGACCATCACCTGGTGTGGCGTGTCGGGCACTATCAAGAGTCGCGCATCCGGTAGTTGGCGATAGATCGCAACCGCGTGGTCAGTCGGGACAAACACATCGCGGTCGCCGTAAGCGAGCAAGATCGGCAGGCGGGCGCGACGCAGGTCCGCGGGCGTTAGGAGCGTCGCTTCGCCCACGTCCGTGCTGATGGCACGCAGCAGGTCCTTCCACGCCCACTCGCCCTGGATAGGGCCATGGCGCTTTTCGAGCCGCGCGGCCCACGCCGGCTCCTCGCGCTCGATGCGATCCGGGTCCATCAGTCGCCGCGCGACGCTGGTGCGCGGCTCGCGCACAACGTCGATGCCGCAGACGATGGCCGTGCGCAGTCGCTCCGGATAGCGCGTCGCAAAGGTCAGGGCGGTCATGGCGCCCATCGAGAACGCGACGACGTGGAACGTCGCCAGTTCGAGCGCGTCGGCGAAGGCCAAGAGATCGTCGACGAGCATGTCGCGGCTGAAGCCGTCGCGCGCGTCCCACTTCGTTCCACCATGGCCGCGCGCGTCGACCAGGTAGATGCGGAACGCCTTCTTGAAGAGCGGCCGTTGCGCAGCCCAATCCTCCACCGCCGACGAGGTCGCGCCGTGGAGCATGATCAGCGGCGGCCCGGCGCCCTCAACTGTGTAGTGGACGTCGATCCCGTTGGCGCGAACGTGCGGCATTTGCTGTAAGGCCGGCTAGCGCAGCGTGTCGGGCTTGCCGCGCAGGTCGGGCGTCTGCGCACGCTCGATCGACAGGTAGCGCCGGCGGAAGTAGAGCAGGGGCCAGCCGACTTCATCGCGACAGCCGGTCTCGACCACCTTGCCCAGGTACATGGTGTGGTCACCGGCCTCGATGACCTTTTCGACGTCGCACGCGAGGTAGGCCACTGCCGCGTCCAGCACCGGCAGGCCGGCCTGGCCCAACGCATACGGCGCGTTGCAGAAGGCGGATCGCGGCAGCGGCGATGGCGCGCCGGCGAAACAGTCCGAGATTGCCTGTGAATCCTCGCCCAGGATGTTGACGCCAAAGCGCCCGGTGCGCTCGATGATGGGCCGGATTGAGCGCTCGTGGCCGATCGACACCATCACCAGCGGCGGGTTCAGCGAGATGCCGGTGAACGAGTTGACCGTCGTGCCCCAGGGCAGCGGGCCATCAGGCGAATCCTCGACCGTTGTGACCACGGTCACGCCCGTCGCGAAGCGCGTCAGGACCTCGCGGTAGTCCTGCGCATCAACACCGGCCGGCTCGAGTGTCGCCATTTGCCGCCGAGTCTATTAGCCGCGGTCGACGAGCGGCTTCACCTCACCAATGAAGCGCTCGAGCGTCTCTGGGTCGAACGGCGCTGGGATCTCGGCGATCGCCGTGTTGAAGCCGAGCGGCTTCACTTCGAGCAGCCGGTCCGCGATCTGCGCCGGCGTGCCCGGCCAGAAGGTTGAGTCGTGTTCCACATCGGCCATCGGCGTCTGGTTGTGCGCCATCAGGTCGCGCCAGACCTGCCGCGCCTCCGCCTCCGTGGAGCGGATGATGGGCTTGCAGCCCAGTGTGAACTCGATCTCGTTGGGGTCGCGTCCAACCGCCGCGCAGTGCTCGCGCAGCACTTCAACCTTGTGCGCCATCTTCTCGGCCGTGCCCATGCCGTTCCACATGTCCGCGTACTTGGCGATGGTGCGCAGCGTCTTCTTCTCGCCTGACCCGCCGATCATGATCGGCAGCTTCTTCTGGATTGGCAGCGGCTGTTGGGCGAGGTCCTTGAACTGGTAGTGACCGCCTTCTTCCGAGCTAACCGACTCGCCATCGAGCACCTTGCGCACCGCCCCGACTGCCTCGTCGAGCCAAGTCAGACGCATCCCCGGACTGGCTCCAAAGTCGAGGCCGTGCGCCGTGTGCTCGTACTCGAACCAGGCGCCGCCCATGCCCAGGATTGCGCGGCCGTTGCTGATGTGGTCGAGCGTCGTGGCGAGCTTCGCGACCAAACCCGGGTTGCGGAAGGTGTTGGCACCGACCAGCAGCCCCAGCCTTGCCCGACTTGTCACCTTGGCCAACGCGGCCACCGACAGCCAACCTTCGAAGATTGGCTGCTGCGGTTCGCCGAAAATGGCGTGCAAGTGGTCCCACGCCCAAATGTGGTCATAGCCCAGCTCGTCGACTTTGCGCGCCGCAGCCTCGTAGGCCGGCCAGTCGGTGGCCTGGTTCCACAGCAGGATGCCCAAACTCAGGTCGCTCACAAGTCCATTCTCATGCTTCCAGGCCGAATAGTCGGGCGTGAGTCTGCTCGGCAAATCGGTCGGTCATGCCGGCGACGTAATCAACGACCTGGGTGGTCAGGTCGGCATCGGTGTCGCGGTAGGAGTCGGGAATCTCCTCCGGATGGTCGAGGTGGTAGTCGATGAGGCGCCGAATGAGCGTCACCGCGGCCTCGTTGTGGCGCTGCTGCTCGGCGGACATGTAGACGCGCTCGAACATGAAGTCGCGCAACCCGTTCATCACTACCAGGGTGGGCGGGTCCATCGCCAATTCGCCGGTGGCGAGGCTGTTGTCGATGACCGCGTTGATCATCTCGTCGACCCACAGCCGGCCCGGCTCGCCAAAACGTGCCAGGGCCGCCGCCGGGAAGTCGGCGGTTGAGAGGACGCCGGCGCGCATCGCATCGAGCGCATCGTGGGTCAGATACGCGATGCGATCGCCATAGCGCACCGTCATCGCCTCCGGCGTTGACGGCGGCGGCTCCACCTTCCACGAGTGGGCACGGATGCCGTCGCGCACCTCCCACGTCAGGTTGAGATCCTCGAGTGTGTCCAGCACGCGCACGCTCTGGGCGGCGTGGTGCCACTCCCCTGTCTTGACGTAGGGCGAGAGGGCGGCCTCGCCGGTGTGGCCAAAGGGCGAATGGCCCACGTCGTGGCCCAGGGCGATCGCCTCGGCCAGCGCCTCATTCAGGCTCAGCGCGGCGGCAAGCGCGCGGGAGATCTGCGTCACCTGGAGCGTGTGCGTCAGGCGCGTCAGGAAGTGGTCGCCGTCGGGGTTGATGAAGACCTGCGTCTTGTGCTTGAGGCGCCGGAACGCCTTCGAGTGCAGGATCCGGTCGCGATCGCGCTCGAATGCCGTCCGGAACTCGTCGGGCTCCTCCGGCCGCACCCGTCCGCGGCTGCCCTTTGATCGCGTCGCGGCGGGCGCGAGTCGCTCTTCCTCCGCCTCCCGCGCCAGTCGGTCGCGGCGCACGAAGTGCTTGTTGGAGGGGTCACTCATGGCAATGGCATTTTCAGCTCTTGGGTTATCTCCGGCTTAAGCCGCTTGAACACCGTCCTCGGCCTTGAGAAACCTCGGTTGAGTGTCCGGTCCGAGCGTGGAGGATGGGCGCCAGTCCCGCTTAGCCCGCGGTCGCGTCCCTTTAGACCCGACGAAGCCCAGAAGTCGGCAATGCGATTGCCGATCCGCAGGCCAAGGGCCGGCGTCAGACTTGCTCCGGCTCGCGCGCGACCATGTAGGCGCGGCGCGACTGGTATTCGACCTCTGGCGCGTACGGTTCCCGCTCCTCGACTGAAGTAACTTCGAGCCCAGACTTCTCAAGCAGCCCGGTAACCAGGTCGACCGGCAGGAACCGCGAGTCGAGCACCACCGGCATGTCCCACCACT
>JBDTUR010000019.1:0-17919 GCA_040007635.1 Chloroflexota bacterium | reverse complement strand
GCATCGATGCCCTGGAGGACGACGAGGACCGATCGCTTGGCCTCTGCCCAGAACCGGTCCTGAAGATCTGCGAGGCGCGCGAGCTGTTCGTCGGTGGCCTTGGCGGCGGCGTCTTTTTTCCAGCCATGACCATCGTCGGGATCGATCTTCGACAGGTCGACCTTGGTCCCGGGTCTGACTCGCAACTCGTCGCGCAGTCGGCTGAGCTGGCTCATCGTCGAAGACTATCCGTCGATGGTGGACTTGACGAAATCCAACGATGTGCAGAATCGTCGTGCAACGAGATTCACATCGTTGCATTCTTGACCTGGCGGGTCACCGCCAGGCACTGACGAGGAGTCCAAATCGGTGTCGCACCACGAAGGTAAGGGAGGTTCCATGGCTACGGCGAAGAAGGCGCCCGCGAAGAAGGCGGCGCCGGCCAAGAAGGCCGCTCCGGCCAAGAAGGCCGCTCCGGCCAAGAAGGCCGCTCCGGCGAAGAAGGCCGCTCCGGCCAAGAAGCCTGCGGCGAAGAAGGCCGCTCCGGCCAAGAAGCCTGCGGCCAAGAAGCCTGCGGCGAAGAAGCCGGCAGCGAAGAAGCCTGCAGCGAAGAAGTAACACCGACCGCGGCGCACCCACCAGAGGGGCGACCGCGGTTAATTGCATCGAGGCCCGCGCCGGCGCGCACCAAAGTGGTGATGTGACCGGCGCGGTTCTCATTTGTACTATGGGTGTGATGGCAACCACCGCCACGCGGCCGCATCCAATCTTCCTCGCCGGACGTTGGGTCGAATCGCCTGACGAGCTTGTGGTTACGAACCCGGCGCGGCCCGATGAACCGGCGGGTGCGACCTACAACGCCACTGCCGAGCAATACGAGGAAGCCGTCCTCGCGGCGATCGCCGCTTTCGAGGTGACGCGCCGCCTTGGCGCCTACGAACGCGGCGCGATCCTGCGCAACATCAGCGCGGGCATCCGGGACCGGCGCGAAGAGATCGGCCGAATCATGACCCTCGAATCGGGTAAGCCGATTCGTGATGCGTTGATCGAGGTCGACCGCGCCGTCCTCACCTTCCGCCTGGGCGCGGAAGAGGCCGAGCGCATGACCGGCGAGACGATCCCGCTCGACCTGATGGCGTCATCCAAGGGGCGGCTGGGCATCACGCGCCGTTTCCCCATCGGTCCAATCGCGGCCATCAGCCCATTCAACTTTCCGCTGAATCTGGCGGCGCACAAACTCGCGCCGGCGATTGCGGCGGGGAACTCCATCGTCTTGAAGCCGCCCTCAAAGGACCCACTGACGATGCTGGCCGTGGCCGAAATCATCGAGCACTCAGGCGTCCCCGAGGGCGCGGTCAGCATCCTGCCCATGACTCGTGCGCAGGGCGACCGGATGGTCGAAGACGACCGCTTCAAGCTGCTGACCTTCACGGGCTCGCCGTCGGTTGGCTGGCGCATGAAGGAGCGCGCTGGCAAGAAAAGGGTTGTGCTCGAGTTGGGTGGCAACGCCGGCGTCATCGTTGATGCGACCGCGAACCTCGACTGGGCCGTCAAGCGCTCCCTCATCGGCGCCTTTGCGTACGCCGGCCAGGTGTGCATCAGCGTCCAGCGGATGTTCATCCACCGCGCCGTCTGGGATGAGTTCATGACTCGCTTCGTGGCCGGCGCGGGCGACCTGATTCACGGCGACCCGCTCGATCCTGAAACACAGATCGGGCCGATGGTCGACGAGCAACAGGCGCAGCGCACGGACCGCTGGGTGCGAGAGGCCGAGGAGCTCGGCGGCAAGGTGTTGCTGGGTGGCAGGGCGGAAGGATCTTTCTTCCCACCGACCGTCCTGGTCGACACGCCCGCCACGGCCCAGGTGTGTTCCAACGAAGCCTTCGCACCGCTGGTTGTGGCGTTCCCGTTTGATGACTTCGATCAAGCCATCAAGCGGGTCAACGACAGCTCCTATGGGTTGCAGACCGGTGTCTTCACCAATGACCTGGCGCACAGCTGGCAAGCGTTCAATGAGCTCCAGGTCGGTGGGGTGATCATCAACGACGTCCCGACCTATCGCATCGACCACATGCCCTATGGCGGGGTGAAGGACTCGGGCCTGGGCCGCGAGGGTCTGCGCTGGGCGATCGAGGACATGACCGAGCTGCGCCTGATGGTGGTCGCCGAGCCGGACTGACAGCAGCCTCAAGCGATCAGGGGGCCACCAGGTGAACTGGATTACCCCGGATGTTTACCTCCCAGGTAGTGGTGTCGTTGCCGCTTGCGCTGATGGTGTACTCGATCTTCCACCAACCGGGCTGCGTCTCACCGGGCGGAATCAGCGTGTCGCCGATGCCGTACGTTGTTGGAAGCGGCACCGAGATCGTGATCCATGAATTGTTGAAGAGGTTCTTACCCGCCTTTGCGGTCTGGATCGACGTAACGTTGTTGCCGCTGAGGCCGTTGTCAGCCACGTAGCTGAAAGTGGCATCCGAGTAACCCAGCTGCGAGGGCTTCTTGATGCGCAACACTGCATCGCCGCCGACGTCACCTGGGTCGAAGAGCCTGATCTCCATGGTCTTGCCGGCGTGCACCTTGTCGATCTGAGCCAGGTAAAACAGCGCCGATCCGCCGTTGATGTTGTTGTAGATCGCCAGGCGTTGCGTGCCATAAACAGACGGCGTCCCGCCGCCGGAGCCCACGGCCTGGATACCGAACATGTTCTCCGCGTTGGTGTTCACATTGCCGGCATTGCTCGTTGTCACGTTCAGGCGATACGTGCCCGCCGGCAGGTTCTGGGCCAGCTTGTACCAGTCGTTGTGGTCGGCATCGTTCCGGCAATCGGCGGACTTCTTGCCGTCATAGCTGCCATCCGAGTACGCGCCGTTACCCACGTACTGAGTGCTCTTGTCCACTTGGTTCTCGTTGGAGAAGCGAGCGCCCGACGTGGCCACCTGGAGATCGTCGCGAATGTCATATGGGGTGTTGCGCGTGTTCCACAGCGTGAACTCGGTCGTCACCGGCGTGTTGCCGTTACCGATCCAGTGGTCGCCTGTGCCCAGGTAGGAGCCGCTGTCGTGGTGCCCAACGGCACAAAAGGTTGCGTCGTACAGATACACCTGACCGGTGCCCGTAGGTATGACGATCGTGTAGTCATAACCGGCCGGGTCATAGTTGGCGTTAGCACCGCCGCCGTTGTTCTGAGGTGAGTAGGCGTCACCGTTGGCGCGTTGGCCGCCGCGGGTAAGCACGGCAGCCCAGAAGCCCTGCGATGCCAGCGGATCGCCGCCCGGGGCACCAGGGGCTCTATTGACGCCAGTCGTGGCCCAGGCCTTGCCGTTCTTGTAGGTCAACTGATAGATGCCCAGATAGCTCTGTGGGCTGGCCATCGGAACAGGTAGCGCGAATTCGGCGCGCGAAGACTCAGTGACGGTGATCTGATTCATGCCGAACAGACGGGCGAAGAAAGTCTGAACGGGGGCCGAGATGGTCACGTCCAGGCGGCGCGGGTTGGCCCCGTTCTGAGCGGTCGTAACGACGACGCCGCCGCCGCCGGTGTAGCCATTCTTGGTCGCCTCGGCGCGGGCAATCGAGTACGCGGTCCCCGGCGCGCCGGGCAGGTACACGACGCCCGCCAACGCGGCGGCATCGGCAGCGCGCTGGACGCGCAACGAGTTGGCCCACCACCACGAAATGTCGGCCACGATGGCGACCATGCCGATGATCACGAACGCGAGCAGCACGAAGAGCGCCAGTACCTGGCCGCGCTGGTGGTCGCGACCGGGCCGGTCAGCGGATCGCATGCGAGATCTCACGTTTGCGGCGCCAATGCCATGACGGTGGCGTCGTCGATGTTCAACAGCGTTTGCGGGGCGTTCGAAAACATGCTCGAGATCGCTCCCAGCGGGGTCTGGAATGCGTATCGGTAGTGAATCCGGACCCCGATCGAATCGGCGCTGGGACCTGTGTTGCGACTGCACGCAGTCCAAGCGGCACTCTGCTGGCTGAAGTCGAGTCGATCAATGCCAAGCCCCGGATCGATGTCCGGCCCGGCGCCCGGGGTATAAGTCCAAACGTTGACATTGGCTCCGACCTGGCGGCCAGCCGAGTCGGCCTTGTAGATCCGGATGTCCGTCACGTTGCCCATGGCGATGGGCGAGCCCGGCGACTTGAGGATGCGCTGAACGGCCGCAATAATCTGGCCATCGATCATGTTGGCGTCCACGCCGCCGATGCAGTTTTTCGACCCGCCATCGCCCAGCGCGGCGCCAGTCCGCGCGCCTTCTCGTGTTGCGTATTCGACGGTCATGTAGTGGTTGAAGCCGAGGCCCAGTTCGAGCATGCCCAGCAGGCACAGCGCAAACACGGGAAGGATCAACGCGAATTCAGCCAATGACTGGCCGCGCTCGTTGCCAACGGGTGTCCGCGCCACATGCGAGGTCACAGCGTGGGCTCCATGCGGAATGTATTGCGCTGCACGAATGTGAAGCCGGTGCCGGAGAGTGACCCGCCGAACACGCCCATCAACGACCGCAGCGGCGTGTGCCACGGATAGACGTAGGTGATCTGGACGGCAATGGTGTCCACCGTGGTGCGCGCAGGAATAAGTCCCGGGCAACCATTCGGCGGCAACACGGTGCAACGCTGGCTGGGCGGATAGCCACTGGATGTGGCGTTGTAGGGCACAGTCACCGTGGAGCCATTGCTGAGGGTGCAGCTCGTGGAGCCCGTCCGCGTGTACACGTCGGCGGCGTAGACCGTGCTGCCTGATGGGTTCGTGCGCTGGATGTCGACCCGGCTGATCTGGCTTCGCTCTGCCGGGGAGCTCGTCATCTGCTCGATCTCGCTGAGGATCAGGCAATCGGCTGCATTGAGATTGCCCACCTGCGCAGCGATCAGGCCGGCTCCGCGACTCGCGTAATTGGTGTTGAGCATCGCGTTCAAGCCAAACGCGAATTCGATCAGGCCCATCAGAACCAGAAAGAAGAGCGGCACCATCAGCGCGAACTCGGCCAAACCCTGGCCCCTCTCTTCACGGGCGCGCGTAGCCCGTCGAACTGTCTGTCGCATGGGTCTATCTCACCCCAACGGCAAGGCGCTTTCGCTGGCCCGAATGGTGTATGCCAGCCGTACCTTGGTTGGAGCACCCAAGTCAACCGCAGTGCTCCGGACGGCTGCGCACTGCCCAGCGAGCCTCCGCCGCGCCCTGGTTATCGGATCGGTGCTGCGGCGCGCGGCGAGTGCGGAAGTGTCCGGTGGGCTGGCTTGAAGTGCTCACGCCCGTGCAGCGGAAACGCTCACGTACTCGGCCGAGGGCCTCAGGGGCGTGACCAAGGTACGGGGTGGCTTACCCCGCTTGGCTCATGGTGCGCGACATGTTGCTCGTGTTGTCTACCGGCGAGGGGGAAACGGCGCTTTGCCGCAATCCATTTAAGAGGAGCCCCCGTCCCGAATGAAGCTCGCAGCGGTTGCACATAAGAAGCTACTGCTCATCGGTCTCACCGCGCTGGCCCTCACCAGCATCTCAGCGGTGACCATGATGTCAATGGCCCTATTCACCGACGACGCCACGGTCGACAACAATAGTTTCACGACCGGCACCATTGATATTTCGACCATGCCGGCGACGGCGCTGTTCAACGTCTCGGCGATGATGCCGGGCGACTCTGTCTACGGGCAGCTCAACGTCGCGAACGCGGGCACGGCCCAACTTCGATATGCAATGACGAGTTCGTCGACGGACGACAGCCAGCACCTGGCCGACGCGGTAACGCTCGAGATTCGGGTTAAGGCTGCCGGCACGTGTGCCGCTGATTTCACCGGCAGCGTCGTCATGGTCTCGACTGCTTTGAGTGGCGCCGCATTCGGCGACCCAGGCACCGGGTCGGACACGGGCGACCGCGTACTGAACCCCAGTGCCGGCGAGAACCTGTGCTTCAAGGCATCGCTGGCTGGCTCGACGCCTGACAGCTTCCAGGGCGCAACCACCACTACGACCTTCACCTTCAGCGCCGAGCAGACAGCCAACAACTGATCCGCTCCAGCCGCGCCTCCAGTGCGGCGGCTCGTAGTCCGCGCCGCCGCACCCAGCGAGGAGAGTTATGTCCATCAAGACACTGCGGATCGTGCGTCGCGGCACGAACCTGACCTGGCTCAGCCTCACAGTCGCCGCCATCTCGCTGGCACTGCTGCCGCACCTGCTGCTGGTCGCGGGCCATGAGATGTTTGTCGTCAAAGGCGCTTCGATGGAACCGGCCATCCCGCTAGGCGCAGTCATCCTTGTTCGCCCCGTCGATCCGCTGACGATCGCCACTGGCGACGTCATCACTTTCCGTGCCCCCAACGGGGCGTTCGTAAGCCACAGGGTCATGGGCATGTCCAATGCGGCAGGCCTTGCCTTTCAAACCAAGGGTGATGGGAGCTCGGCCGCCGACCCTGTCACCGTGCCCGCGACCTCGGTCGAGGGTGTAGTCGAGTCGTTCGTCCCGCAGTTGGGCTACTTCGTCAGCGCGCTTGGCTCCACGGCCGGCGCGATGTCGCTCGTCGCGCTGCTCGCGGGCTTGATGCTGTGGAGCTGGTTCATGGACGAGCTCATTGCAACGAGGACTCGCTGGATACATCGGAGGTTGGCGGCGGCCGAGCCAGCGTCTTGATCATGCTGCGCCGCCACAAGAGGCTGCCCCTCATCGGGTTGACGGCCGCCGCGCTTCTTGCGGCGATTGTCGGAGTGCCCGGCACCGCCGCGCTGTTCACCAGCGAGTATCCGGTCACCGCAGGTATTGGCGCGGGCCACGTATTCCCGGGCGAGCGCGATACGCTGCCATTCGCGGTCACGGATCACTCGAGCGGTTCTGCCACCGACGCATCCAGCCCCTATGCCTTTGCCGCTGACGGCCTGACCGCGGCCACCTCTGACTGGTCGGCGAGCTTTGCCTTGGACCGCTATGTCGAGTTCGCGTTGAACGGTCCACTGCCAACAGGCGTGGGCGTTGCCAGCGCAGCCTTCGCATACCGCTTCGCGAGTGCGACTCCGGGAGCTACTTCATGTTTCTATTTCGAGGTCCGCAGCGAGTCGACGGGCGATCTCATCGAGACGCATGGCAGCGCTGGATCGCCGGTCGGGTGCGTGACCGGCACATCGGCGGTCACCACCACGACGGTGCTGGCAGCCTTGGCCAACACAACGATTGCCGACGACCTGCGCGTGCGCGTCTATGGCAGCGACTCGGCGAGTGGCGGGACGACGATTGATGCCGCCACCGTCAGCGGCGACTACGGCCTGGCGAGCTTCACCCTGTACCCCGTTGAGGTGCGCGACCTCGCCGACACATCGCTGGGCATCACGCGCTGGGGTCCAGCCGGGCCATGAAAAGTCCTCTACGGCGACAGCAAGTTATTCACCGCCGGGGGCTGCTCGTCCTGGTGCTGATCGGCCTGGCCTGTTCGCTCCCGTTCGTTACCAGCGCAACCGATCAGCCCGGGCCAACGCCTGCCTCCGCGGCCAGCCCGACACCTGAGCCCAGCCCGACACCTGAGCCCAGCCCGACTACCGAACCCACCCTGGGGCCAAGCTTCGAGCCCACACCTTCACCGACTGCCGAGGGAACGGCCGAGCCGACGCCACCCCCCGACCGGCCCGGTGGCCAGTCCTACATAGTCACGTTCGCGCGTGGGACGAGCAGCGATGCCGCGGCGTCCCTCATCGAGGGCCTGGGCGGCAGCGTCGAAGCCACAGTTCCGGCACTGCGGATGGCCATGATCCGGCTGCCGGATTCCACAGCGGCGGAGGCGCTGATGGCGCAGCCCGGCGTCGCCCGCGTGGAGGAAGATCTGACGCGGACCGTGGAAGGCGCGCCATCGGATTCGCTCTTCAGCGACCAATGGGCGCTTGAGCGCATCGGCTGGAATGATGTTTACGGCGCGGTCGATCCGGCGGCCCCCACAGTAGTTGCCATCCTCGATACCGGGGTCGCGGCCGATCATCCAGATCTCGCAGGGCGACTGCTGCCCGGCCGGTCCTACGTCGATGGCGTCGCGGCCGATACGGATCCAAACGGTCACGGCACCTGGATGGCGGGCATCGTGGGCGCAGCTACCGATAACGGTGCCGGCATCGCCGGCATCGCCTGGGGAGCCGTACGCATCCTCCCAATTACGGTGCTCGATGGGGACGGCCGCGGTCAGGACAGCGCGGTCATCGAGGGCCTTGTTGACGCTGTTGACTCCGGTGCCGACGTCGTGCTCCTGGCTTTCAGCAGCCCCGACTACTCGCGTGCGCTCCAGGCGGCGATTGACTACGCCTGGGCGAACGACGTCGTCCTCGTCGCAGCGACAGGCAACGACGGCTCAACCAAGCCCGCCTATCCGGCGGGCGATCGTGGCGTGGTCGGCGTCGCCTCGACCGATCGTTCAGACGCCCTGGCGCCGGGCAGCAATAGCGGAGCAGCCGCGTTCATCGGCGCCCCGGGCGTTGGCATCACGACCACCTCTGCGGACGGCGGCTACGGCGCCGTCAGCGGCACATCTGCCGCGGCGGCAGTCGTCGCCGGCGCCGCGGCCCTCGTCCGCGCCGTGGATCCGGCGGCCAGCAACGGCGCGGTGGTCGCGCGGCTCGCGCGCGATGCCGCCCAAACGGCCACGGGGACCGATGTCGGTAACGGCCGCCTTGACCTTGCACGAACACTCGCCGACCACAACTTGGCGGCCGTGGAGCCGGCCGGGGCCGGGTCGGCGGGCAGCGGCGGACCCTTCCTAGGTCCGTATCTCGCCGCAGCCACGGCGACGTGGACAGGCGGCGGCGGCGATAACAACTGGACGACGCCGGCCAACTGGGGCGGCACCGCTCCGGTAGCCGGCGATGACCTCGTCTTCCCGTTCGGCGCCGCGCGTCCCAGCAATACGAATGACTTCGCCGCGGGAACGAGCTTCAACTCGATCACCCTCTCTGGCACTGGCTACACCCTAAGCGGGAACTCGGTGGCGCTGGGCGTGGGCGGCATGACGTCAAGCGCGGCCGGGTCCGCCAACACGGTGAGCTTTGCGATGTCGTTCGCGGCAGATCGGACGATCAGCGTCAGCGACTCTGGAGCGACCGTCACCCTCGGCGGCATCATCAGCGGTGCGGGCGGGCTCATCAAAGCCGGCTCTGGCACTCTGACGCTGAGCGCGGTCAACACATACGCCGGCGCGACCTCGATCACTGCCGGCACGGTCGATGTCCAGAGCAATGCGGGGCTGGGCGGCACGGCCACTGGCACGACCGTTGCGGCGGGCGCGGCCATCACGATCACTGGCAGCGGCCTGACCGTGGCTGAGCCACTCACCCTCAACGGAACGGGCATCTCCGGCGCCGGTGCGGTGCTCAACGTGGCCAACAACAACACCCTGTCCGGTGCCGTCACCTTGGGCTCGGCGACGACCATGGCGGCGACCGCCGGAACGCTCACCCTGTCGGGCGCAGTGACCACGGCGACCTTCACCGTCACCTATGACGCCACGGGCAATATCACCAAGTCGGCTGGCGTAATCGCCGGCACAGGCGGTGTAACCAAGGCCGGCGTCGGCACCTTGACGTTCGGCGTTGCGAACACCTACAGCGGCGCAACCACGATCGATGGCGGCACGCTGAAGCTCGGCATCGCCAACGGAGTTGGCAGCAGCAGCGCCGTAACGGTGGCATCCGGCGCGACCCTTGACCTGTCGGAGTTTTCTGACATCGTCGGTTCGATCGCCGGGACGGGCAGCGTGACCAGCACGGCCGCTGGCACTGTCACCCTGACCACGAGCGCGAACACCAGCACCACCTTCTCCGGCGTCATGTCCGACGGAAGTGGCGTCGTGGGCCTCACCAAGGGCGGCACCGGCATCCTCACCTGGTCCGGCGCCAATACGTACACAGGCGTCACACGTATCAACGCCGGCACGCTCGCCATTGCCTCTGATGCGGTATTGGGAACCGCACCGGGATCGCCCACGCCGGGTCAGCTGACGTTCGGCGGTGGGATCCTCCAGGCAACCGCCACGTTCACGTTGTCAACCAATCGCGGCATTGCCATGACCGCGGCCGGCACGTTGAATGTCGACCCATCCATGACGCTGACCTATGGCGGCGTCATTGCCGGCCCAAGCACCCTTACCAAGTCGGGCACCGGCACTCTCGTCCTTTCCGGGGCCAACACTCATTCCGGTACGACTGCCGTGAGCGCCGGGGTATTGCGCATTCAGTCCGATGCTGCCCTCGGCGCCATCGGCACAGGTTCGACTGTCGCATCGGGCGCAATGATCGAGATCGACGGTTCGGGCCTGCTCATCGCCGAGCCGATCACCAGCCTCATCGGGACCGGGGTCGCGACAGGCGGCGCAATCCGGAACCTGGCAAACGACAACACCTGGTCTGGGCCGATCGTCCTTGGTGCCGGCGGCGCGCGTGTGAACAGCGATGGGGGCACGCTCACGCTCTCCGGCGGCATCAGCGGCGCAGGGCTGACCCTCACTTTGGGTGGCTCCGGCAGCGCGGTCGTCAGCGGCGTAATTGGCACGACAACTGGCGGTCTCATCAAGGATGGCGCGGGCACCACGACGATCTCGGCCGCGGCCACGTACAGCGGTGCGACGACGATCAACGCGGGCACCCTGAAGGTGGGCGTTGTCAACGCCATCGGGTCCAGCAGCGCCACGACTGTGGCGTCGGGCGCCACGTTCGATCTCAATGGTTACAGCGATACGATCGGCTCACTTGCCGGCGCCGGGAGCGTGACCAGCTCGGTCGCGGGATCCATCACCCTGAGCAGCGGCGGCCTCAATGCGAACACCACCTATTCGGGCGTGATGAGCAACGGCTCGGGCACCGTGGGCTTGACCAAGACCGGCACCGGGACGCTGATCTTGTCCGGCGTCAACACCTACGGGGGAGTGACGTCGGTCAGCGGCGGCACGATCAGCATCGCCGCGGACAGCGGGATCGGCACGCCCCCCGCGGCGCCGACCGCTGGCCAGCTCGTATTCAACGGTGGCACCCTCCTGGCCAGCGCATCCTTCACTCTCGACGCGAACCGTGGTGTGGCGCTCGCGGGTGCGGGAACTTTCTCAGTCAACTCACCCATAACGCTGACCTACGGCGGCGTGATCGCGGGTTCAGGGACACTCGCCAAGGCGGGCACCGGCACACTGATCCTGTCGGGATCGAACACGTTCTCCGGGGCCACGACGGTGACTGCCGGCACGTTGAGCATCAGCTCGGACAGCAACCTTGGAACCGCCCCCGGCTCGGCGACGGCGGGTCACCTGACGTTCGGCGGCACCGCCACGCTTCTCGCCACGTCGTCCCTGTCCATTGATTCAAACCGCGGCATCGAACTCTCGGGATTGGCAACCATCTCGACGAACCCGTCGGTCACCGTCTACTTCGGCGGCGTAATCGAGGGCGCGAGTAAGCTGACCAAGTCCGGCGTCGGCACGCTGGCGCTGTCGGGGACGAACACGTATTCAGGCTTGACAGCGATCAGTGCCGGAGTGCTGCGCGTGCAGTCGGACGGCGCGCTCGGCGTTACAAGCGCCGGGACCACTGTCGCATCAGGCTCCGCAGTCGCGATCGACGGCTCAGGACTGTCAGTCGCCGAGCCCATCACCAGCCTGAGCGGCACCGGCCTCAGCGCCACGGGTGCCTTGCGCAATCTTGCCAACGACAACATCTGGTCGGGCGCCATCACGATGGTGGCCTCCTCGCGCGTGAACAGTGATGCCGGGACACTGACCTTGTCGGGCGGCGTGACTGGCAATGCCTTCACGTTGACGGTGGGCGGCGCGGGCAATCTGCTCATCAGCAGTGTCATCGCGACTACCACCGGCGGCCTCACCAAGGATGGCGCCGGTACGCTCATGCTGTCCGCAGCCGCGACATACACGGGGGCAACCACGGTCAGCGCAGGCACGCTGAAGCTTGGTGTGGCCAACGCCGTTGGCGAGAGCAGCGTGTTCACCGTATCGGCGGGAGCATCATTCGATCTGAACGGTTTCGCCGAGACGCTTGGGTCCCTCGCCGGCGCCGGAGGCGTAACGAGTTCAACGGCGGGTGCGGTGACCTTGACGATCGGGGGGCTGAACACGAACACGACCTATTCAGGCGTGCTGAGCGACGGGTCGGCCACGATCTCAGTGATCAAGACCGGCAGCGGCACTCTGACCCTTTCCGCCGTCAACACTTTCACTGGATCCACGGCTGTCAACGCCGGTGCGATCAGCATCGCCGCGGACAGCGGCCTGGGCACGCCCCCCGGGTCGCCCACTCCCGGCCAGCTGACGTTGTCGGGCGGAACGCTGATCACGAGCGCGACCTTCACTATTGATGCCAATCGCGGCATCGCTCTGGTCGGTAGCGGCACGATCTCCCCCAACTCCAGCGTCACCACCACGTACGGCGGCGTGATCACCGGTGCCGCCACTCTCGCCAAGACCGGTGCCGGCACGCTCGTCCTTTCTGGCACGAACACTTTCAGTGGCGCAATTGCGCTCACCGCAGGCACGCTGTCGGTCTCAGCCGATGCAGCTCTTGGAACAGCTCCTGGAGCGCCGACTGCCGGACAGCTGACATTCAATGGCGGCACGTTGCTGGCCAGCGCATCGTTCACGCTCGACCCCAACCGTGGCGTGGCATTGACTGGTGCGGGGACCTTCTCAGTTAACGCGGGCGTGACCCTGACCTACAGCGGCGTGATCGCCGGCGGCGGCACATTGGCCAAGGCGGGAACCGGAATCCTCGTGTTGTCCGGGAGCAATACGTACACGGGCTTGACCACCCTGACCGCCGGGACGCTGTCAATCCCAGCCGACTCAGCCTTGGGCACTGCGCCCGTTTCGCCGACAGCCAACCAGTTGACCTTCAACGGCGGCACGCTCCTCGCGACCACATCTTTCAGCCTGGACATCAACCGCGGTATCACCCTGACTGCAGCGGGGACGATCAACGTGGATCCGTCAATGACGCTGACCTATCCGGGCGTGGTCGCGGGCGCCAGCAGCCTCACGAAGTCAGGCACCGGCACCCTCATCCTTGCTGGCAGCAACAGCTATAACGGCGCGACGACTGTGAGCGCAGGTGTGCTGCGCATCCAGAATGCCGCCGCGCTGGGAACGGCCGTCGGCAGCACCAGCGTGACGTCGGGCGCCGCACTCGAGATCGATGGCAGCGGCCTCGTCGTCGCGGAGCCAATTGCCAGCCTCACCGGGACTGGCGTGTCCAACGCCGGCGCACTACGCAACCTTGCCAACGACAACACATGGTCGGGCGCGATCACGCTCGCGGGCACGACGCGCATCAATAGCGATGCCGGCACGCTGACTCTCTCGAGCGGCGTCAATGCGCTGACGAGAGCCTTGACGATCGGCGGGGCGGGGAACACCTCTACAGCAGCCGTGACCGGCACGAGCGCATCGCTTACCAAGGACGGCGCGGGCAGCGCGCGCTTGACAGGTGCGAATACCTACACCGGCGTCACCACCATCAACGCCGGCACAGTCGTATTGGGAATCGCCAATTCGATCGGCCCCAGTAGCGCCGTCACCGTGGCCGCCGGCGCGACCCTTGATCTCGCCGGCTTCAGCGACGCCATCGGCTCGATCGCGGGTGCAGGCAGCGTAACCAGTAGCGCGGTCGGATCGATCACGTTGACTGCCGGTGGCAACAACACATCGACCACTTACTCGGGCGTGATGAGCAACGGCTCGGCCACTGTCTCGTTGACGAAGTCCGGCACTGGGACGCTGACCCTGAGTGGCACCAACACGTTCACGGGCGGCACGAACGTGACCGGCGGCACGATCTCCGTCGCAGCCGATTCGGGTCTCGGCACGGCGCCGTCGTCCCCGACGCCCGGCCAACTGACGCTCAATGGCGGCACGTTGCTTGCCAGCGCGAGCTTCACGCTCGACTCAAACCGTGGAGTGGCGCTAACCGGTGCGGGCGCGTTCTCCGTCAACGCTGCCGTCACCCTGAGCTATGGCGGCGTGGTCGCCGGTCCGGGGACCCTCAGCAAGGTGGGAACTGGCACGCTCGTCCTTTCCGGGAGCAACACCTACACCGGAGCGACAACGCTGACGGCAGGAACGCTCTCCATCGCCGCTGATGCGGGCTTGGGCGCTGCCCCGGGGGCCGCCACGCCCGGTCAGTTGACATTCAACGGCGGCACACTGCTGGCGACGTCCGACTTCACCCTGGCCCCAAGTCGGGGAATTGCGCTAACCGGCGCAGGGACTGTCAACGTGGGGCCATCGACGACCGTCGCCTACGGCGGTCTCATCGCGGGTGCGGGGACCTTGACCAAGTCGGGCACAGGCATCCTCGTACTGTCGGGTGTCAACACGCACACGGGCACGACCGCGGTCAGCGCAGGCGTCCTGCGCATCCAAAACGACTCCGCCCTGGGTGCGAGTTCGACTGGCACGACTGTCGCCAGCGGCGCGGCCCTCGAGGTGGACGGCTCAGCCATGACCATCGCGGAGCCAATCACCAGCCTCACCGGCACTGGCGTTGCCAATAGCGGCGCACTACGCAACCTGGCCAACGCCAACACCTGGTCCGCCGCCATAACCCTCGCGGGCACGACGCGCATCAATACCGACGGCGGGACATTCACCCTGGGTTCAGGCGTCAACGCCAATACCCGCGCTTTGACGCTGGGTGGCGCCGGTAACTGGGACGTCAGCGCCATCACCGGCACCACGGCGACCCTGACCAAAGACGGCACGGGTTCCCTGCCGCTCTATCCGACCAACACGTACGCGGGGCGAACAACGCTCAACGGTGGCGTTACCACGATCGCATCCGACGCAGCGCTGGGAACGCCACCGGTAGTACCCACGGCGAGTCTGTTGACTTTCGGCGGCGGGACGCTGGCGACAACCGTCTCGTTCGCGCTCGACGCCAACCGGGGCATCAACTGGGGCAGCGGTGGCGGCACGATTGATGTCGCCTCCGGCACCACGTTGACCTACGCCGGCACCGCGTCGGGCTCATCTTCATCGGGCGTGACCGTCAAGGCCGGCGCCGGCACTCTCGACTACAGCGCGGCCACCTCGACGAGTGGCGGCTTGACCATCTCTGCCGGTACCTTCATTGCCCCTACAGCGACGATGTTCGATGTCAACGGCGACCTGACGAACGACTCGGGGATCGGTGCGCTGGAGGTGGGTGGCGGTACGGTGACACTGAGCCGATTGGGCGGCAGCCAGGCCATCACCGGCGCGTACCCGATTGACTTCAACGGTTTGACGATCAGCAATCCGATCGGCGTCACCCTGGACAACGACGTGACAGTGGCCGGGACCCTGACCCTCAGCACAGGCAACATAACCGCGACGCCCTACACGCTGTACGTGTCCGCCACCGGGTCGGTGTCACGCACCAGCGGTCACATCGTGGGCAATCTGCGCAAGTACGTTCCAACAGGCGCCCCGGCGATGACCTTTGAGGTGGGCGACGCCGCCCAGTACGCACCGGTGACGGTTACCTTCAGCAGCGTCAGCGTCGCTGGCGACCTCACTGCATCTACGACGACGGGGGACCATCCGGCCCTCGGTGGCTCGGCGATAGATCCCACGCAGAGCGTCAATCGGTATTGGACCCTGTCTTCGAGCGGCCTGTTGTTCACCGACACCGAGGCCGCATTCACGTTTGACGCAACCGATCTCGACCTGGGGGCCGATACCGGCGATTTCGGCATTGCCCGCTACGACTCGGGCGCGTGGCCAACCCTGACCACGCAGACTCAGACCGCCACGAGCACCAGCGCCACAGGCATCACCGCTTTCGGAGACTTCGCCGTGGGCGAGCTCGCGTCGGGCGCCTTGCATCATTTCACCGTGTCGGCTCCGGCAACGGCGCCGGCAGGCAGTGCGCTTGACGTGACCGTTACGGCCGTTGACGTCAACGGCAACCGAGTGGGCTCGTATGCGGGCACAGTCACCTTCTCCAGCTCGGACCCGCACGCGGCTTTCTCCCCGGCAAGCTACGCCTTCCAGCCCGAGGATCACGGTACGAAGACCTTCAGCGCTGGCGCGACCCTGTACCGAGCCGGCTCGCAGGTGGTAGTTGCTTTGGATGGAGCTTTCAGCGGGGCGAGCGGCGACATCGACGTGACTGCCGGAGCATTCGTGAAGCTGCAGATCCTGGTGCCTGGTGAGTCAGCAGACGCTGGCTCGTCCACCGGGAAGAGCGGTACGCCAGCTGCTCAGACCGCCCACTCGCCGTTGTGGGTGACTGTTAATGCAGTGGACAGCTACTGGAACGTCGTTGCATCGACGGACACCATTGCCCTCACCTCGTCGGATTCCAATGCGACTCTTCCGGGCGACGCGCCCCTTGTTGCCGGCAGCGCCTCATTCAGCGTTACTCCCGAGACCGGCGGTGCAACCACGATCACGGCTACAGATGCCACGGACGGCACCAAGACTGCGGCCACCAGCGCTTCAATCGCCGTCACTAACACTGCGCCCAGTGCAGTCGCCGACAGCTATGAGATGTTTGCCGACAACACTCTGACCGTGGGCGGCGCAGGCGTTCTGGCCAACGACACGGACGCCGAGTCACAACAGATCATGGTGGGCGCGCCGCGTCCGGCCAGCGGCCCCGCCCATGGCTCACTAACGCTGAATAGCGATGGCTCCTTCAGCTACACGCCTACGCCTGGCTACGGCGGCCCCGACTCCTTCACTTACACCGCGGCCGATGCTGGAACGGTTTCGACGCCCGCGACGGTAACCATCATGGTGCGTGACCACTCGCTCATTTCTGTATCCGGCTGGGGCACGGCGTTCTCGGGCGCGCGCTACCTGGACCTCACCTTCCCCGCGTACGTCCCAAGTGGCGCCACTGTCAGCGGAGCAACCCTGCGCTTCTCTTATCGCTCGCTCGATGGGGCCGGCTCCGTGTGCTACTACCTTGAGACCTACCACGGGACAACATTGGTCGCCACCCACGGCAGCGCCGGGTCGCCCATCTCGTGCAATGGCGGGACTCTTTACAACTCCGACTTGCTCAGCCTGCCCGAGATCGACACGGTCGATGAAGCCAACCAGTTGACTGTGCGGATCTACATGCGCGACTCGGCCGGAGCCCGCTCGCAGATCAACGCCGCGATCCTCGCAATCGACTACCTGGTTCCTTAGCCACCGGCCGTTGCACCTTGTCAACGGCATAGCCCAGAAGTACTGGATGTAACTACCCCAAAGTCCCACCATGGCAGTTGACGCCCAATCGTCGACAACTGCCACGTTCCATGCGCCTCGGATGGCTTGCTGCGACCGCCCTCGTGTGGTGCGCTTTCTCGAGCACCGTCATCGCGTGGTCGCCCCTTGGAGTGACCGGGTACTGCACCGACAGCACACACGTCACGTGGACGATTCACGCCAACCAGCGGAACTTGAGCGGGTCTGGTCAACCACGCGCTATCGGTAGCCTCTCGCGGTAGATCCAGCTGTTACGCGGTTGGAATGCGCGACAACCAGAAGTACTAACGGCGCTGGCCGAAAGTCCCGACCATGCAAGTAAGATGACCAACCGCTTATCGCTTCACAGGTTTGGGCCGCTGCATTTCGGCTTCATAGCGGCTACTGCCCTCTTGTTGGTCGCCCTCGTCTCCACTCCGGCACTGGCCTGGTCCCCCCTTGGCGTCTCCGGCAGCTGCACGGATCCCACGCATGTGACCTGGACAATTGAGGCCAGCCAGACGGAGACGGATCTCCACGTCGACTTCGCCACTGACTCGCAGTTCACCAGCTTCACGACGTACGTCCTTGACGGCACGACGCTGAAGGCGAGCGTCGTAACTGCGTCGTCAGTTCTCCAGGCATGGGTGCGCTGGACGGCTGACCACACCGCAGGCCCGTGGAGTGGCACATCAGGCGCGTGTCCAACCGCCACCCCGACCAACGCGCCAACCGCCACCCCGACCAACGCGCCAACCG
>JBDTUR010000018.1:0-18276 GCA_040007635.1 Chloroflexota bacterium | reverse complement strand
CGCCGCCCGAGGAAACGGCGCGCAGCGGCTAAACCTGACGCCATCTCCGCAGCGCTTCCGGCTTACGTGGGCGTGGGCGTCTGTGGCTGAGGTTGCGGCGGCACCACTGGAACGGGCCGCAGATACAGGTAGAGCACCGGTACGAGATACGCGAGGTAAACGACCAGCGTCAGCATCTCAGGCGCGGCCGCATAGCCAAGGAGCGCGCGCAGGAACAGGCCGATGCCCGCGTCGTCCGGCAGCAGAGCGCTGATGTCGAACGCGGTGCCGGCGCCAACCGTGATCCAGCCCACTTCGATGAGCTCATGCACCGCGTGGCTGAGCAGTCCCGCGGCGATGAAAACCAGGGCAAGGCCGGTCAGTCGGAAGAAAGTGCCGTAATTGATGCGCCGCGCGCCGGTGTAGATGACCCACCCGATAGCCACCGCGATCGCCAGGCCTAGCAGTGCGCCAAGGAGCGTGGCGAACTCCGCGCCCGGTCCGCTGGCAGCCGCGGCGTTCACCTGGCCGACCAGGAAGAGCGACGTCTCCACGCCTTCACGAATGACCGCGCTGAACGCGAGAACGGCCAGGCTCCAGGCGTTGCCCTCGGTCAGGACGCGGTCGACCGCCGCCTGCAGTTCGCCGCGCACGCTGCGTGCCTGGCGGCGCATCCAGAAGAGCATCCACGTGAGAACGGCCGCGGCAAGAACCATCGTGGCCGCCTCGAAGAGCTGCTCGTAAGGTGCCTGGAACTCGCCCACGGTCACGAAGATCGCCACGCCCACGACGGCGGCAACGGCGACCGCGGCCGCCGAGCCAATCCAGATCTTGCCGAAGTGGCGCCGGTTACCAGTCTTGGCCAGGTAGGCCAGGATGATGCTCACGATCAGCGCCGCCTCGACGCCCTCGCGCAGACCGGTCACCAGACCAGCGATCAGTGAGCCAAGATCCACCCGAAGGCCTCCCGCTGCATTTCCGACTGGTTCAGTCGGGATTTGAATGCTACGGGCCGGCGTTCACACCGTCAATTACGCTCGACACAGGCGCAGGGCTAGCCGCCGCCGGTGGGGTAGAGGCTGGGGAAGCGAAGCTCATGACCGCCACCGTTGTCGCCGGCATCCGAATCGAGCGTGTTGAGCAACTCCAAGGTGCCGCCCAGCCCGAACTTGAATGTGTCGTAGTAGTCGCGCAGGCCTGCCCAGAACTCAGCGTCACCCACGCGCTGGCGGTAGTCGTCCAGGTAGTCGGCCCCCTGGATGTAGATGACCTCGTAGTAACAGTTGGAGCTGTAGTCGTAGACGCTGCCGTCGAGGTTGATCTGACGGCATTTCGAATCGCGGAAACCGATGATCGTGCGCGCCAGGAACTCCGCCAACGCCTCGTCGGCGAACGGCTCGGTTGCCTGATCGTTGCCGACGACGCCATAGAACCACTGATGTGCGACCTCGTGCGTCACGAGGTAGCGCCGTCGAGTCGAGCTCGTCGCGTTGCTGGGAATCCAGATCATGCCGGGCGATTCCATGCCGCCGCCCAGTGGGATCTCAGCCACGTTGAGCGTTTCATACGGGTACTGGCCCACCCTGTCGCTGAAAGCGTCGAACGCGGTGCGGGCAAGGCTCGAGAGGCTGCTCGAGGACAGTGCGAGGGTATACACGCCAAACGTGACGCCGTTGTGGTCGCTTGTCGTCACCTTGTAGCGCGGGCTGGCGCTGAAGTTGAAGTCGCGCACGTTGTGAGCGACGAACGTCTGGCTCGCGCCGTTGACTTCGGTCTGGTCGCCGCTCGTCGCGTACTTCACGCCGGCGCGGTCGCTCGTCAGCGTTACGCGGACGTCGCTCGCAGCCTGGGTGACGTATGGCTCACCAAAGTTGGGCGTCGACCAACTATGGCGCTTGGTCAGCCACGGTATCCAGCGGTAGGCGGCGACGACGTTGTTCCTCTTTGAGAACAGCCACTTCTTCTTCTTGCCGGTGGTGTTGAAGGTCGCGTCATAGCCAATGAGCACCGTCGCCTGGCTGCCCGGATCCAGCGCAACGGGCAAAGTGACGACTACGTTGGCGTCGTCCACCTGCGCGGTCGTGCCCTCATCGCCTACGCGCACTTCGCGCAGGTTCATGTGGCCGATCAGCGCGGGGATGAAGTTGAAGGTCAGTGCATCGACGGGCGTGTCGGTCGTGTTCGTCACCGTCGCGGTGCTGGTCACGGACATGCGGCCCGCATTCCAGCGAATGTTTGCCGTCACGTCATATGTCGCGGCGAGGCCCAGGCTGTTGGGCGCATCGCCGGCGGCAGCGACGGGCACGGGAATCAGAACCGCCAACGCGAGAAGCGTCAGGGGTACCAGCAACCACCTGATCGATGGGCGACACGGTTCGCCCGTCCGACACGGCATGTTGCAAGCATGCCCCACTTGGATGGCCGGTGTGAACCGTACTTGTCAACCAGACCGCCCCGACAATGGGTCGGCGCACGATCTGGGCCGCGCTGCAACCTAACTGTGCGCGCTGTGCCCTGGTGCGGCGATTGGCGCGCGGTCAGGCCTGAAGTCAGCGCCCTACTGGAAATAGGCTGGGGAAGCGCGCGTGATGGCCACCGCCCTTGCCGCTGGAGTAGGCGTCGAGCGTCGTCAGCAGCTGCCTGGTGCCGCCCATCTTCCACTTGTACTGCTGGTAGTAGGCGCGCAGGCCGGCCCAGAAGTTCGAGTCGCCGACACGCTTGCGATAGGCGTTGAGATAGTTCGAGCCCTGGATGTAGATGACGTCGTAGTAGCAATCCGACGAGTAGGAGTAGACCGACCCGTCCAAGTTGGCCGTCGCGCAACGCGACCCACGGAAGCCCTCCATGGTGCGCGTCATGAACTCCACCAGCGCCTCATCGGCAAATGGCTCGGTGGCCTGGTTGCTGCCGACTGCCCCGTAGAACCACATGTGGCCTACCTCGTGGAGCACCCCGAAGGCCACGTCGCCTGGCTTGTAGCTGTCAGGGATCCAGAAGCCCTGGGGCGATTCCATCGCGAAACCTGGGCTCGTCTCGGCGATGAACATCCGGCTGTAGGGGAATGAGCCCAGGTAGCCGACGTACTTGTCGTATGCCTGCTTGGCGTACTTGGCGAAAGCGCTCTGCGCCAAGTCGATGGTGTAGTAGTCGAACTGGACGCCACCGTGAGTTTCGCTGCCCACGTGGTAGTCCGGGCTGGCACTGAAGTTCCAGTCGCGCACGTTGAAGGCCACGAACGTCTGGGTATTGCCGTTGACCGAAAGGCGCGTCCCCGGCGCGGCGTAGACCATGCCCGCGCGGTCGCTGGTAAGGCTGACGTCGACGCGGCTCGCGACCTGTGTCGTGAACGCGTCGCCAAAGAGTGGCGTCTTGAAGGCGTAGCGGTTGCTCAGCCACGGGATCCAGCGGTACGCGGTCGCGATGTCGTGCCGTTCCGCGAAGAGCCACTTGCGGTTGGGATTGGTCGAGTTGAGGTGGCCGTTGTAGCGGATCGTCACGTTGGCGGTCGCATTCGGCGCGAGCGCGGTGTTGAGGTGGACGATGACGTTCATATCGTCGAAGGACGCGGACGCGGTGCTGCCGTTGACGGTGACGCCGTTCATCGTGATCCGGCCGATCTTGGCGGGCACAAGATTGAAGGTGAGCGCAGTCACCGACGACGCGGTGGTGTTGGTCACGGTCGCCGTGCTGACCACGACGAGACGGTGGTTAGCCCACTGGAGGTTGGCGCTGACGTTGTAACTCGCGCTCAGACCCAGGCTGTCTGGTGCACTCGCCTCAACGACAGGAACAAGGCCCAGAGTCAACAAAGCCGGCAGCACAAACAGGGCCAGGAGATGAATTCGCAGAGTCACGGCGTGCGTATTATGCCCGACTTCCGCCCCAGGCCGCCTTGCAAAAGGAGGCTCAGAACAGCGGCCCACACCGATACCAAAGCGGGCGTAGTAGCGACCCTAGCGGGCCTGCTTGGCTCCTGAGCGCTTGGCGAGGTCCGCGGCGATCTCGGTCTCGGCCTGCGCCTTCTTGTGCACTCGCTTCGCGAGTTTCTCAGCTTCGACTGAGAGAGTGACGAGAGCAGAAGGGTCGGCATCACCCCGAAGCTTCCTCTTCTCGATTTCCGCGAGCTCCTGGACGTCGGCGACTATGTCGGAACTGGTCGCCCGCAAGTCGTCGCGCTCTGGATCTGTCACGGCGCGTGTCATCCTCGTGTGTCTCGCTCGTCTGGTATCCAGTGACCCTCGCGGTAAACGTACCAGATGGCCTCCACCTGGCCGGCTAGCTCCCTCGCCCGAACCAGCGCGAGCGGGTAGCCCTGATCGCGGAGTCGAGACTGGAGCTCCGCGGGCAGCCACGCTCCTTCCGCCAGCGAAGCGACGTCGCGCCCAAATACCTCGTCTGAGCGTGGGTTGATGATGAGTACGGCCGGCCCCCGCCCACCATCCGGTTTCGTCATTGCGTCCACCCTACGCACCGTTCCGCCCGATACAACCCGCCGCGGCTTTCAGAAGTGCATCAGTCCCAGCGGTTGTGCGTTGAGACGTCATTCACGTACGCGTGGGCAGTTCAATCAGCTGAGAGCGTTGTGAGCGTGAACACCGATTTCGCCAGTTCCCGTTACGCAGCGGCCGATCCGTAGCGCAATCCGTGCTCCCACGGTGTCAGTTGACCCTCGATCGGCATCTACTGGTTAAGGAGGTGGTCACATGTCGAGACTGACCGGCTTCGTAACGCTTTCCCCTATTGACTTGGCAATGAGGGGGCAGAAAGAGGGGCGTTCCATGAACAGGCCAATTGGTGCCGTTCTGGCGGCCGTCTGCGCTGTCCTCGTCGCCACGAGTCCGGCCGCCGCGCTGAGTTGGAACGATGGCGCTTTTACCGGAAGCGTCGGAGCGATCGCGGGCCCGGGCGAGCCCGAGGCGGTCTGCCGCTACGACTCGAACGCCCGGCTCAACATCATCACCGTCAAGGCGCCCATCGTTTATGGCAGCCATGACGTGTCGACCATCGTCGGCTGGCGCTACCAAATCCGCCAGGGTGTGCCGTTCCATCGTGGGCCACTCGTATATGCGAGCAAGACGTGGAAGGGCGAGGCCAGCATCTCCGTTCCATCCGCCTTCGCGACAAGGCGGTTCTACGTCACCCAAGACATGCCGGGCACCACGCTCTACTACCTGCGCATCGTGATCTTCTGGTATGCGCCCGGTAGCTCAACGACCGTCGAGGGCCGAGCCGTTGTCTTGTATGACGGCTACAAACTGAAGCAGCGAACCCAGTCGCGCAATGGGCTCAACGATGCGTGCCCCTTCGATTACTCGTACACGGAAACTGGCTGACGACGACGATCAGTGGTCGGGGCGGTGGGATTCGAACCCACGACCTCATGCTCCCAAAGCATGTGCGCTGCCGGACTGCGCTACACCCCGTACGACCCATTCTAGGGCGCAACGGCGGGCGACCAGGCTGATGGCCAGCTCGCCGTTTGAGGAAACGAGGCAACCCGAGTTGCTCAGGTCGGCCTTACCTCCAGAATGCTTTCGTGCAGCCCTCCAACGAAGCGACCTGTCGGCCGTTGTGTCAAGTGATCGAGCTCAATGAGAGCCCACCCGGGACCGTCCTCGAAGTCATAGTCGGCGCGTTCGTCGATGCGATACAGGGTGCCGGCAACTGCTGAAAACGCAACGGACCGAGCGATCTTTCCTAGGTCTTCCTTGGCGACCCCCGCCGCCAGGACTGCGGACAACGCAGCGCCCGCGTCGGCGAATGGCGCGTCTCCATCCTTCTCGTGCTCGGCGATTGCAGCGTCAATCCAAGACAGATCGGTGGCGAAGCCATCGATCTCTTCGGGCCACAGCCGCCGCAAGAGAATTGCCCTTGCGAGCTGGGGAATGTCCTCTCGGACTTCAGAATCGGCCCATGATTCGGGGTCGGCAACACCTACCCGCCTTAACAGCGCAACTAGCTCGGACTTAGACCTGCTCATATCGCCGTCCCTCGATGGTCATGGTGGTCGAAATGGATCCCGCCGAGGGCGACTGCCCTCGGCCCGAGGCAGAATCGGTCGGGGGGTGAGACACCGTCAAGAGCCCAACGGCGGTGATCCGAATACCACGATAACTCGCCGGTTCACGTTCGTTTGCCGCCCGCGTGGAACCGGCCAGCCTGCACCGCTCACGGGCGAAAGGCTCCCAAAGCATGTGCGCTGCCGGACTGCGCTACACCCCGCTGGCGTGATGATAGGGCGCCGCTCGGCCGCGGCCCCTGAGAACCAACAGGCTGGGATCCTGCCCGATGTGAGGCCTTGATTCCAGATGGCACTCGACACTGGAAGTACGGCTTCCGAGACTGGTCACCCAACCGGAAGCCTCGTTGGTGGATATCAGAGATGTGTTGGTGCTACTCGGGCGAGAATCGGGCCAAGTGACTGAGGCGACGCTGGCCGAAGCTGATGCCGAGACATTCGCTCGCATCGTGGAGCCCCACCTACCTCGACTCGTGCATCTCGCCGAGCGACTGGCCGGAACCGCGTACCGCGACGACATCGTCCAAGAGGCGCTTCTCAACGCCTGGACAAGGCGGCGCAGCTTCGACCCGCGGCGTGGCGCAGCCAGCAGCTGGCTGCTGGCAATCGTCGCTAACCAGGCACGGAAATCCTGGCGACGACGGATGACTATCCAGCAGCCCGACGTGGCCGATCCCGGCCGTGATGAGGAGGATCGACTCGACATTGAGGATGCTCTCCGCCACCTGTCGCCACGTCAGCGGCTGGCCGTCGACTGCCACTACTTCGTCGGCCTCAGCGTGTCCGAGACCGCGGCAGTCATGGGGTGCTCGGAAGGCACCGTGAAGTCGACCCTTTCTGATGCACGCCTCAAGCTCCGCCCGCGATTGGAGGTTCGGCCATGAATGAAGACGGCCAGATCGACCTCGAATTGCGCGTGGCCGGCGAACGTTGGCGAGCCTCCCGCCATTCAACACCTGCGCGCGTTGATCCAGCCATGTTCACAGAGAAGCGCTCCACGGGCATGCTCGAGCGAACAATGGCACGAGCAGCGCAGGTGTTGGCGGCCGTCACCGTCGTGGCGTTCGTCGGTGTCATCTTCGTGTTGCTGGTGCGACCCGGGCTGCCGCCAGGGCCGGCAGCGACGTCACCGACCGGCTCAGTTGGCCCCGCACCGACAACATCACCAACAACGCCGGCTGCGGAGGCAACGGCAACGGCCGGTCCTTCGCAGTCAACCGCTCCCAGCCCGACGCCGGCACCAGTGACGGAAGCGCTTCGCAACGGTGACAGTGTGACTGCCCGCGGTGTCGTAATGGGCTCGGACCAGGATGAGCTGCGGATCTGCAAACCGGAAGGCTCGCTGCAGTCCGGTCACCTGAACCCAACACCGCCCATGACTCCCGCGTGTCCCGAGGAGGTCAGCGTTGCCGTCATCGGCGTCTCGGCCGCAACTCTGCCCGGCTGGACGCCCGTAGGCTCTGGCGGCCAAAGCGCATACATCGACGTTCACGGGACGTGGTCCGGCAGAGCGATCGTGGTCGAGTCGGCGGAACTCGTCGTTTGGCGCCCGACAACAGATCGTCAGGCGCCGTGTAGCTCCCCGCCTGAGGGTTGGCCGGGCGAGCCGCCTGGGTCAATCGACGGCGAGACGAACCTTCGCCAGCTATCGGACGCCGTCGCGGCCGCACCCGATCAATACATCGGGTACTGGGCGGCCTTTGTTGACCCGGTTAAGCCCGAGCTCGGCCGGGTAATGGTGGTCGGCACCGTCGGTGACGTGAACTCGGCTCGCGAAGAGCTCAGGCTCGCCTATCCCTACAACCTGTGCGTGGTCGCCGTCGAGCATTCCGCGGCCGATTTGCAATCCATCGCCGACGCCCTCGGGCCATTCACGGTCGCGTGGAGGCCAGAGGTCGATGAGGCCAACGACACTGTGTCGATATGGCTGCCCTACGTCGACGATGCGGCGCTCAATCGCGTCGGCCAATTCGCAGAGGCCGTCACGTTCGACCCACTGGTCGCTAAGGACGCGGTGCCATAGCTCGCCCCTGAATACCGCAATAACTGGCGGCTTCATGCTGGCCCGCCGCACGCTTGGAACCGCTGACCCTGCAGCGCTCAGCGCCCAATGGCTCCCAAAGCATGTGCGCTGCCGGACTGCGCTACACCCCGCTGGCGTGATGATAGGGCGCGGAAGGCCGTGCGCTATTAGCCTCATCGGATGCGTGTAGGACTGTGCATACCCATCGGCGAGCGTGGACCGCAGCTCGTGCCCATCCGGTATCGGGAGATGCGGGAGCTGGCCCAAGCGGCCGAGTCGGGCGGTCTTGATTCGATCTGGGTCGCCGACCACCTCTTCATCCGATCCGACACGGGCTCCGACCGTGGGCTATGGGAGTCGATGTCGATGCTGGCGGCAATGGCCGAGGCGACGTCGCGCGTTGAGCTTGGGCCGCTCGTCCTGTGCACTCCGTTTCGCAACCCCGGGATGATTGCCTGGGCCGCGAACTCACTTGATGAGATCAGTGACGGCAGGTTCGTGCTGGGCCTGGGCGCCGGCTGGCACCAGCCCGAGTTCGATGCCTTCGGCTTCAACTTCGAGCGCAAGGTGGGCGTGTTTGCCGACGCACTGGAGATCATCGTGCCGCTGCTCCGAGACGGGCATGTGGCCTATGAAGGCAAATTCTCAAAGGGCGAGGCGCGGCTCCACCTTCGAGGCCCGCGGCCCAACGGACCGCCGATCCTCCTGGCGGGATCGGGCCCGCGCATGTTGGGCCTGATCGCGCGCTTCGCCGACCGCTGGAACAGCGTCTGGTACGGCCTGCCCACCGACGAATTCCGCGACGAGCGGGGGCGGCTCGAGGAGGCATGTGCTGCAATCGGCCGCGACCCGGCGACGATCGAGGTCAGCGCCGGCATCCAGGTCTACGACCCGGCCACGGTAGACGCCAATGGGCCGGAGAAGGTCGTGGGTCGCGCGCCCCAGATCCTTGACGCGCTCCGGACCTGGCAAGCCGAGGGCGTCACCGAAGTGATGTGCCGCATGGAGCCGGCGTCAGTAGGACTGGCGGCTGAGATCGGCCGCGCGGCGCAGGAGTTGCGCGCGGGCTAGGTTCCTCTAGGCGGGCGTCGCTGCCCGGACAGAGCTCTCGCGGGCTGCGCCCGGGGTCGTCTCTGCGGCTCGCGCAACGGCCTGATCCAGCAACGCCAGATATGGAGCGGCCCCCACGCGCTCAAAGACTTCGCGGGCAAAGGGCGCCCAGCCGCGCACCTCGGGCTCTGCGGGGAGCGACCAGAGCGCACCAATAACCGCGGTGCCTGCATCGAACTGGAGGCCGATGTTCTTGAGCGTTTCCATGGCCACGCGATATCCGTTCAGTGCCAGGTCTGCGCGGCCTTCGAGCGCGTCGACCAAGGCGTTGGACTCGCTTCGCGCTGCCTCAGCAGTTGGGCTACCGGACTGGTACGCCGTCATCAAAGCCTTGATCTGTTGCGCCTTTGCCAGGTCGCCGCTGATGGCGGCGGCCGTCATCCCGCGGCGCAGGGCGAAAGGATGCGAGTCGGCCCAGTTTTCGATTGCTCGCAGAGATGCGGCGATCGCGTCGGCCCAGTGCCCCTGTACGAGCGCCACCTCCGCTCGAACGTAGTCCATGCCGCCCGTGATCTGGCCGTCAGCGATGCCTTGGGCGGCCTCCGCAGCGGCGCCAATCAGTCGGTCGAGTTCCTGACCCCGCCGCGCCAGCAGCAGGCCTCGCGTCAGCAGTGCTCGCGCTCGGTCGTAGGCGTTCGGCGCGCTCGCGAGTGTCTCTTCGGTCAACTCGATCGCGCGATCCCAGTCACGGCCGATCGAACCCGAGTACATCGCGCAGGTGCCAACCAACCAGTTGAACATACTGCGCTGGCCTACTCGCCGCGCCACTTCGATGGCCTCGTAGACGGTCTGTAGCGCCTTCTCAGGCTCAGTCTCGATCTGGGCCCGGCTGAGGTTGTTGCGGCCACGCAGCTGCTGGTCCACGAAGCCATTCCGGTCGGCCAGCTCGACCGACTTCTCGTGCAGTGCCAGTGCTTCACGCATCCGACCCAAACGATGCATCGATGAGGCCTTGTTGATCAACGCCTCGGTAACGATTCGCTCGAGGTTGCGCACGTCAGCGACCTTCAGCGCGCGATCGGCCGCATCGATCGATTGCTGGTTCTTGTTCGTCCGCATGTAGGCCCGCGAGAGGTTGGCCAGCACCTCGGCCGATTCAGGCGTGTCGGCATCCTCGCTGATTTCTGCCAGCTCCTGCTCCATGAATTCGACCGCGTCTGTCAGATGGCCGTTATCGAGAAAGATCCGCCCCAACAGCGCGATCGCACGCATGCGCGCCGGCGCATCGCCCGACCGGGCGTAATGTGAGATCACTTCACGGCCATAGCGCTGAGCCAGTTCGTCCCGCCCGATGGCGTTGGCCGATCCCGCGGCGAGCTCGGTCAATATGACGCGCTCCTTGGCATCCGTCGTAACGGCCAGGGCCTGCTCGAGGTAGCCCAGGGCCTGTTCGTGACTGCCCAGAGCCGCGGCCCGCTCGGCCGCTCCCCGGAGTGCAAGGCGCGCCTGAACGGCGAGCGCATCTGCCTCAGGTCCCGCCTCGGACGCCTCGCGCGCGGCGAGGTAGTGGCTGGCCAAAACCCCGGCGAGCTCATCGTCGGCAAACATCTCGAAGTAACGCGCGGCCGCCAAGTGGCGGCTCCGCCGGTCACGTCGCGCGAGCGTGCCGTACGCAACCTCGCGGATCAGCGACTGGACGAAGCCGTATTGGCCGCGCTCCGGTGACCGGGGATCCGCTTCCAGTTCCAGGAACTCACGTCGGACAAGAGTGCGCAGGCGCGGCTCAATTTCCTGGGGGGTCATTCCCGAGGTCGCGGCGAGGGCCGCGATCGTGAACCGCTGACCCAGTACCGCGCCGTCCTGGAGCAGCGTCCGGTCCGTTGGGTCCAGCGCGTCCAGACGGGATGCGATGAGCGAACGCAGCGTCTCGGGCACGGCCAGCTCACCCAGCTCGCCGCTGGGGCTGTACGCGCCATCGTGCAGGGTCAGACGTCCGTCGGCGACGAGCATCCGCATCGTCTCGACGGCGTACAGCGGAATGCCGTCGGCGCGCGCAAGGATCGCGCTGACGGCCTGTTCCGGTAAGCCGGGCGCCAAACCGGCCAACAGTTGGCGCATCGCGCGTTCCGGCAGCGGCTCGAGCGGCATCTGGGTCGCTAGCCGATGACCCGTGCCCCAGCCAGGTTTGCGTTCATACAGCTCCGGCCGCGTCAGCGCGACGACGAAGATCGGCTTGTTCTTGGACCACTCGAGCAGGTGCTCGATGAAGTCCAGCAACCCGGTGTCGGCCCACTGGATGTCTTCGAAGACGAGGACGGTCGTGGCCTGATCGGCGATCCGCTCGAAGAAGATGCGCCACGCGGCAAAGAGCGCGTCGCGTCCCCCGGGCGGCGGCGGCTCCAGGCCGAGCAGGGCCAGGAGTGCCGGCTCAACCCAGGATCGTTCGTTCGGGTCGGTTACCCACTGCGCGACGGTCGCGCTGATGCGCGCCCGGGAAGTGGCTTCGTCGTCGCTCTCGGCAAGCTCCGCGCGCCGCCGAACCATTTCGCCCAACGCCCAGAAGGTCACACCCTCGCCGTAGGACGGAGAGCGGCCGCGATGCCAGTAGATCGTCTCGACCACGCCGTCGATGTACTTCTCAAACTCCCACGTGAGGCGGCTCTTGCCGATGCCGGCCGGGCCGCTTATGGCGGCGATCCGGGCGCGCCCATCGCGTGTCGTCGCGTGGAGCAGTTCCTTGAGGAGGCGCAACTCTTCGTCGCGGCCGCTGAAGGGCGCCTCAAGGCCTTCGCCTCGCTGCTGGCCGCCGCGGTTGCTCACCACTCTCAGCGCGCGGTAGGCCGCCACTGGCGAGGTCTTGCCCTTGAGCTCGTGCGCGCCCGCGGACTCGAACGCGATCGACGCCTTCGCCGCGTTCATGGTGCTTTCGCTGACCAGGACAGTCCCGGCCGGGGCTACCGACTGCAACCGACTCGCCGTATTGACCATGTCGCCCGCGACCATGCCCTGGCCCTCAGCGCCGATGGTCACGGCGGCTTCGCCAGTGACGATCCCCGCGCGTGCCTGGACGCCGTCGCCCAAACCGCGCGCTGCGTCAACCAACTCGAACGCGGCGCGGACCGCTCGTTCGGCGTCGTCTTCGTGCGCGGTGGGCGTGCCCCATACGGCCATCACCGCGTCGCCGATGAACTTCTCGATGACGCCGCCGTGGCGCTCAACGGCGACCCGGGCGAGGCTGAAATACTTGTCGAGCGTGTCGCGGACCTGTTCCGCATCGCGTTCTTCCGCGAACGGCGTGAAGCCGACAAGGTCGACGAACAGCACGCTCACGAAGCGCCGCTCCGCGGCAGCTGCCGCCGGCGTGAGCTTGGTTGCCGCGGTTGCGGCGGTAGCCGCGCCACTCAGCGTGGTGCCGCAGGTTCCGCAGAATCTGGCGTTGAGCCGGTTATCGGTGGCGCCGCAGCTTGGGCACGCAGCGGCGAGCGATGCGCCACATTCGTCGCAAAAGCGACGGCCGGCTTCGTTCGCTGTCCCGCAGTTGGCGCAGATCACGCGCGCCCTCTCATCGGGCCGATGATACCCATGGCCGTGCAGGGCCCTCGCTTGGCCTACGCTTAACGCGATGAGTGCGGTGCGCTTTCGCGCCGTTTGGAGGCTGCTGGCAGTTGCCCTGCCCAGCCTGGCCGCGGCCACGCTGATTGTCTGGCTGCTCGCGGACGTGCTGGGCGTGCCCAACCCGTCGGCCGTGTATCTAGTGGCCGTCGTCGCCGCGGCGATCGTGTCCGGGACGCTGGGCGCTGTCGCGACCGCGGTCGCTTCGTTCGTCCTCTACAACTACCTCTTCACCGAGCCACGCTACACGCTCTCGATGCACGAACCGGGCGTCTGGCTGAGTGTTGTGCTGCTGCTGTTCGTAGGCATCGTGGTGGGCCAGCTGGCGGCTATGCAACGGTCGCGCGCGGAGCTGGCGCGCGCGCGGGAACGAGAAGCGCGGGCGCTCTTCGCGGTCAGCCGCGATCTCGCGACGCGCGCCTCTATCGACGCGGTGCTGCCGCAGATCGCGCGTGAGCTGGGCGCTGAGGCACACATGGAGCGCGTCTGGATCACGCTGGGCCAGGCAGAAACCCCCACGGGCACGCTCAGCCAGCTGCGGCGCATGCCCGGGGACGTGCCCGCCCAATGGGTGCGCGTCCACCAGCCAGGCGGCGGCCGCGCGCGCGGCGCAACCGACGCGGAGACTTACCGAGTAGCGATCGAGGCTGGCGCCGTTGGGCTGGGCTCCGTCTGGGCGCTGCGCTCGCGCGACCAGGGACTGCCCACGCCCGACGAAACTCGGTTGCTTTCTGCTGCCGCGGACCAGCTGGGCCAGGCCATCGCCCATGATCGAATGGCGGCCGACGCGCACGCGGCCGAGCTGGCGCGCGGCAGCGACGCACTCAAGTCGGCCCTCCTCCAGAGCGTGTCGCACGACCTGCGCACACCGCTGGCCACGATCCGCGCTGCTGCGGGCACTCTCCGGGGAGCGGCCGCGGGTTCTGAGGCGGGGCAGGAGTCCGTTGCCGCGATTGAGCGCGAGGTCGAGTACCTCAACCGCCTCGTCACCAACCTGCTCGACCTGTCGCGCATTGAGGCGGGCGTGCTGCGCGCGGCCAACGAGCCGTTCGAACTGGACGACGCGGTGGGGGCCGCGATCGCGCGGCTGGGACCGCGGTTGGCTGAATGGCACGTGCAGAACAGCGCCGGCCACGAGGTCGTCCGCGCCGATCCCGTGTTCCTGGACGCGGTTCTGAGCAACCTGTTCGAGAACGAGATGCGCCACACGCCCGTCGGCGCGACCGTGCACATCTCATCGGCTGCGGCCGGATCTGGATATACGCGGCTCACCGTCGAAGACGACGGACCGGGCGTGCCGGAGGCGGCGCTGCCCAGGCTTTTCGACAAGTTCTACCGCGTCCCAGGCCAGCGCGTTACGCGCCATGGGACGGGGATCGGCCTCGCCGTCGTGAGCGGACTTGTCGAAGCAATGACCGGCAAAGTTGTCGCGCGGCGCAGCCAGTTGGGTGGCCTCGCCATCGATATCGACCTGCCACTTGCCCAGGTGCCGAGCGAGTTGGAGCTGGCCACGCCATGACGCTGCGTCGCGAGACCCAACCGGGAGCGACAGTTCTCGTGGTCGAGGATGATGTCGAGACCCGCGCTGCGCTGTCGCGCGAGCTGCGCAGCCGGGGCTACCGGGTGGAAGAGGCCGAGGACGGAAGGTCGGCCCTGCGCCGCTGGGATGCGCGGCGGCCGGACATCATCCTGCTCGATCTGGGTCTGCCCGACATCGACGGAGTTGAGGTCATCAAGCGCATCCGCCGCGAGGCAACGACGCCAATCCTCATCCTGTCCGGTCGCTACGACGAGCGCGAGAAGGTCGCAGCGCTGGATCGAGGCGCGGATGATTACGTGACCAAGCCCTTCGGGGTCGAGGAGCTCAACGCGCGGTTGCGTGTTGCCCTGCGCCGTGCGGCCGGCCCCACGCGTGATGAGTCCGGTCGCGTGACCGTTGGGCCGCTCGTCCTGGACGCGGCCGCGCACGAGGTGAGTGTCAACGGGACGCGCGTCGATCTCACGCCACGCGAGTTCGAGATCCTGCGCGTGCTACTTGCCCACATCGGCGCGATCGTCACCAAGGGGCAGCTGCTGCGCAGCGTATGGGGCGAGGCCTACCGCGGCGAGGATGCGTACGTCTACGTCCACGTCTCGCAGCTCCGCCGCAAATTGTCCGCGGCGGATGCATCGGGCGCCCTGGCAAAGCTCATCGTGACCGAGCCCGGAGTCGGTTACCGCATCACCAGCCCTTAGGAAGTCTTAAGCCCCAAACCGGGCGGTCGGGGCCATTTCCTCTTGGCGGTGCGTCGCACGCTCTTTGTGTGAGCGTCAGTCACCGTCGAGCCCCGGCGGCTGTGAGGGAAGAGCGCGAGCTGCGCATGGTGCGCGAGGCGATCGTGATGGTCGCTTCTGGCGCGTCGCCTCGTGTGGTCGTGGCCGGAATCAGCGCGGGCGACCAGATCCTGGATGCTGCCCGACGCCTGGGGCTCGAGTCAGGCGTGAGGGTCAACCGGCTGAGTCAGCATGAGGACCGGGGCGCCGACCTGGCGGTCGAAGCCATCTACGAATGACCAGCTCTGACCACGGCGCGGACCCGCGCGGATTGGCGGGCCGGCGACTGGGCGACAGGCGCGTGCGCGTCGAACGGCCCCACGCCCCGTTCTTTCGGTACACCGGCGAGCGAACGTTCGTCGCGCGGGAAGCTGCGTCACGGCCGCGTACTCCAACCGGGCGCGCCATCGCTCGGGTACGTGGCGTCTTGTTTGGCCGGCAGCTGTCGAGCGAAGAGGAAGCCGGCGAGCGGCTGAGCGTCGCGACCGGCCTGCCCGTCTTCGCCTCGGACAACATCTCATCTTCCGCCTACGCGACCGAAGAAATCATGCGCGTCCTGGCCGTCGCCGGCGTTGGCGCGCTCTTCCTTACGCTGCCGATCACGATCGGCGTGGTCATCGTCCTCGCCATCGTCGTGACGAGCTACCGCCAGACGATCGCGGCATATCCCAAGGGCGGCGGCTCATACATCGTCGCCTCGGACAACTTAGGCAGGCTGCCCGGGCTGACTGCCGCCGCGGCGATCCTGACCGACTACGTCCTGACGGTGGCCGTGTCCGTTGCGGCCGGAGTCGCGGCGCTGACATCTATCTTCCCGTCGCTCTTCGATTCGCGCGTGATGATCGGCGTGACGCTGGTCGTCCTGCTGGCGATGGTCAACCTGCGCGGCATGCGCGAGAGCGGCCTCGTCTTCAGCGCACCTACCTACATCTACCTCGTGGCGATCTTTGGCCTGCTGGCGATCGGCTTCTTTCATTTCGCGACGGGCACCATGCCCCAGTACCACGCCCCAACCGAGTGGCTGACGAAAGAGGCGGGCGAAGGCCTGGGCATCCTGTTGATCCTGCGCGCCTTCGCGTCGGGGTCGGTGGCGCTCACCGGAACGGAGGCCGTGGCCGACGGCGTCCAGGCGTTCAAAGCGCCCGAAGCGCGCAACGCCAAGATCGTGATCACGCTGATGGGCTCGTTCTTTGCCGTGATCTTCATCGGCATGAGCTTCCTCGCTTCGCAGCTGGGGGTCGTCCCTGACCCGACCGAGCAGGAGACGATCATCAGCCAGATCACGCGCACGTTCGTCGGCGCGGGCACGCCGTTCCACCTGCTCATCCAGATCTCGACAGCGGTTCTGTTGATCCTCGCCGCGAACACGTCCTTCGCCGACTTCCCGCGGCTCTCGTCGTTCCTGGCGCGCGACGGTTTCCTGCCGCGCATCTTCCAGTTCCGCGGCGCGCGTCTTGCGTTCAACTCCGGGATCCTGGTTCTCGCCGCGGTCGCCGTCGTGCTGATCGTGATCTTCGGCGGCAGCGTCGCCGCGCTCATCCCGCTCTACACCGTGGGCGTGTTCATCGCCTTCACGCTCAGCCAGTCAGGCATGGTCCGGCGCTGGTACAAGCTGCGCGCCGAGGTTCCCGGCTGGCGCAAGCGTGCCCTCGTGAACGGGATTGGCGCCGCCACGACGGGCGTCGTCGCAATCGAGGTCGCCGTCTCGAAACTCTTCCTGGGGGCGTGGATCGTCCTCGTACTGATCCCGGTTCTGATCGCCGTGATGCTCTTCATCAAGCGCCAGTACACGTCATCGGCCGCGCAACTGGCGGTGCGCGCCAATGTCCAACTGCCGGGGCCGCGGCGTGAGGAACGGGTCATCGTGCCGGTCGCCGGCATCAACCGTGCGGTCGTCCAAGCCTTGAATGTGGCCCGCTCCATCGCCGATGACATCTTGGCCGTCCTGGTCACCGACTCACCCGACGAAGGCGCTTCCATCCGCGAGCAATGGGAGCAACAGCTGCCGGAGGTGCCGCTGGTCATCGTCGAGTCGCCCTACCGGGCGCTCGTCGGGCCGGTTCTGGCCTATCTCGACGTGCTCGACCAAATGGTGCCCGAGCAACGCGAGGCGCCGATCACGTTCGTGGTCATCCCCGAGTTCGTGGCGCGCTCGTGGTGGGAGCGCATCCTCTACAACCAGTCAGCCAACCGGCTGCGCCGCGCCCTCTTGGGCCGGCCGCATACCGTGGTCGTCAACGTGCCCTACCGCCGCGAGAACGGCGAGGCCAAGACCAACTAAGCCGCCTAGCATTCGCGGCATGGACGAACGACCCAAGGTTGACGATCGCGACCCGGCCGCCGCGATCGACCAGATGATGGCCGATTTCATGGTCATCGCGGAAACCTGGACGTCGTGGGACGGCCAGCCGATTCCGATCACGACGTCATACGGACGCCGCGTCTACACGCCGAACAAGGCACTCCGACGGATGAACGACCACATGGTCGACCACCTCGCACAGCTGCAGGCTGAGCTGATCGGCCAGCCAACCGTGCCCGACACCTGGCGCGCATCGCAGATCACGACCGGCGCCGACATGGCGCCCATCACTGCCGAGGATCTGGCCGAGGCGCGCAACAGGTTCGAGCGCCTCGCTGGGATGTGGCGCGCGACGCTGGCGTCAATCCCGGCCGACAAGATGGATCTGGCGAAGGGCGACGACTACACGCCGCGCGAGCTCGCGTTTCACACGCTCGAATCGATGGACTACGCGATCCACGTCGGCGACCTGTCTAGGTCGAACGGCTGATCGGCTAATAGCCCCGGGCGATCAGCTTTTCGCGCATTGCGTGTGCCGCGAGGGCGCGGTGCGAGACGCGGTTCTTCTCCTCGGTTGAAAGCTGGCCCACGGTGCGGCCGCCCGGCTCTTCGGTGAGCGGCTCGAATATGGGGTCGTAGCCAAACCCGCCGGTGCCGCGCGGTGTGAATGCCACTCGGCCCTCGAAGGTACCGCGCGTCACTTCAGTAACGGCACCGTCCTCGAACAGCACCAGCGCACACTGGTAGCGCGCGGTGCGCTCGTCAGGGCCATAAAACCCGTTCATCTCGCCGAGCAGCTTGCGGTTGTTCTTTTCGTCGGTGGCGTCGGCGCCTGAATAACGGCGCGTCTTGACGCCGGGCCGGCCGCCCAGCGCGTCAACCTCGATGCCCGAATCGTCGGCCAGCGTGGGCAGGCCGGACAGCGCGCCGTAGTGCTTGGCCTTGAGTCGGGCGTTGTCCTCGAAGGTCGCGCCGGTT
>JBDTUR010000017.1:0-18481 GCA_040007635.1 Chloroflexota bacterium | reverse complement strand
ATGCCGGCGCGCGTCGCCGGCGCGCTGGCCGATGAGATGGGCCTCCCGCTACTCAACGACAGCGCTGAGGGTGAGGACGAGCGCGACGACACGGACGACGACGCAGACGACCTCCTGGAGGACGCGGCTGCGAACCGGCGCGAGGCGATCGGCGCACTGCTTGGCATGGCCAACGGGATTGGCATCGGCGTCGCCTATGGCATCGTGCGACTGATCCTGCCCCGACCGCCGGCGTGGCTCGCAGGCGCCGCTCTGGGGGCGGCGGCAATGGCCGCGTCCGACTACCCGGCGGCGCGCCTGGGACTGACGGAGCCGCGCGATTGGAGCGCAACGGACTGGGCGAGTGACGTTCTCCCGCACATGGCGTTTGGGATGGTCACCGCCATAACGTTCGAGGCGGCCCGCGATTGATTCGTGCGGCCGCCCCGGGTCATAGCTGTCCTACCGAGTCAGGGGCTGGCCGCCACTCAAGAAGAAGAACCAGATAATCGCCAGCACGACAACGATGGCCAAGACGATGCCGAGCAGCGAGGCAATGCTGCTACCACCAGCGCCTTCGACGATTGCGTCACGGTCTTCGACGATTACCCCGTGATGATCGTCTTCCATAGCGTGTTTCCCTTTCCGGTCGGCACGCCAGTGCGGCCGTCTCAAGGGTCGCGGCCGAGCCCTTGCAGGGATGACAGCGCGGCCATTTGGAGCGGCTCACAATCATCTTGCAGGGCGCACGCATGAGCGCCACCAGCCTTTGGTGGCAGCGCGGCGTCGTCTATCAGGTCTACCCGCGCTCCTTCCAGGACTCTGATGGCAATGGCGTGGGCGATCTGGTCGGAATGCGCCGGCGGCTTGACTACCTTGAGTGGCTGGGCGTTGATGCGGTCTGGCTGTCGCCCATTTTCAGATCGCCGATGGCCGACTTCGGCTACGACGTCGCCGACTATCGCGACGTGGATCCCATCTTCGGCACCCTGGCCGACTTCGACTCACTTATTGCGGACATGCACCGCCGCAGCATTCGCCTATTACTGGACTTCGTGCCCAACCACACATCGAGCCAGCATCCGTGGTTCCTTGACGCCCGCTCGTTCCGCACCGCCGAGCACCGCGACTGGTACATCTGGCGTGACCCCTCCCCGGGCGACGGTCCGCCAAACGCCTGGCAGAGCGCCTTCCTGGGCAGCGCCTGGGAACTGGACGAACAGACCGGCCAGTACTACTTCCACTCGTTCCTCAAAGAGCAGCCCGATCTCGACTGGACCAACCCCAAAGTGCGCGCGGCGATGACCGACGTCATGCGTTTTTGGTTCCGGCGCGGCGTCGACGGGTTCCGCGTCGATGTCGTCAACCTGCTGGCGAAGGGCACAGAGTTGGCTTTGGCCGACCATCCCGATCAACCCAAGACCTGGGGCGACGAGCTGCCCATCCACCCGCTCATGCGCGAGCTGCGGGCGGTCGCGGACGAATTCGCCGAGAAGGTGCTGATCGGCGAGATCTATGTGCCACCAACTGAATTGGTCACGTTCTACGGCAAGCAGCTCGATGAGCTCCAACTGCCGTTCAACTTTGGGCTGCTTGAGCTCCACGAATGGTCTGGAGCGACCGTGCATGAGGCGATCGTGGCGTACGAAAGGCTGATGCCACCGCGCGCTTGGCCAAACTGGGTGCTGGGCAATCACGATCGGCCGCGCGTCGCGACGCGCGTCGGTGCGGCGCAGGCGCGTGTGGCGCAAATGCTCCTGCTGACCCTGCGCGGCACGCCGACCCTCTATTACGGCGACGAGATCGGCATGACAGAGGTAGAACTGCCGCGCTCGATGTGGCGCGACCCGCAGGGGTTGCGCGGCCGGCCCACGCGCGACGGGTGTCGCACGCCCATGCGCTGGGACTCATCGGCGCTCGCGGGCTTCACGACGAGCACGCCGTGGCTGCCGCTCGACCAGCCGCCGGGCACGGACGTGGCCGATCAGCGCGATGACCCTGCATCAATGCTCAACCTCGTGCGCGCGCTCCTCGAGTTGCGCAAGGCCGAACCGGCGCTCAACGTTGGCGAGTGGCACGATCTTGGCCGCGCCGGCAGCGCGATCGCATACCTGCGCACGAAGGGGCCGCCAGGCGACGCGCGGTTTCTTGTTTGTCTGAACGTGGCTGGTCAGCCTTCGCCCATACCCGCGGCCGCCACATCGTTGCGCGGCGAAATCCTGATCTCGACGCTGCTTGGCAAGGTGAGCGGCCGTTTCGAGGATCGGCGGCAGCTCGCCGCAGACGAGGGCCTGGTGGTCAGGCTCGACTGATCAGTCGGGCGTCCTGCCCACCGACGCAAGCGCCTTGACAACGGCCTGACGCAGCATCGCCGAGTTGAGGGCGCCTTCCAGTGCGACCACGCCGTGCGTGCCGTCGGTCTCCACCCAGTCGAACTCGACGCCCGGCGCCGTCAGCACGATCGGGATCTCCGGGTGCACCTCGCGCAGTCGTTCAATCAGCTCCTTCTGACTGGCTGTGTCGCCGGTCGCCCAGACGTCGTAGACCATGACGTCCGTGTGGTTTGTTGCGTAGCACGGTTCGCCGCGCAACACCGGACAGGCGCCGTACTGGGGTCCCGCGCACTGCTCGACGTCAAAGCCGCCGCGGCGCAGCCAATCGGCTTGTTGGTCGGCCATGTCCTGGTCGTGATGGACAACGAGAACGTGGGTCACTGGAGCACCTCCCGCTCCTGGTCGGCGCGATGTCCGCGTCGTATTGGCGCAGGCTGCGCCTAACGCGCATGTACCTCGTAGAGCAATCCGGCCTGCCCCGAAGTGCCGTCCGGCCCGACCTATACAGCACGGATGTTCTAAAATGAGTCATGCCCGCCGCGCGCAACCAACGAGCGACGAACGTGGACTACTACAGACGAAACCGCGAACGCGAGCATGCCCGGATCCGCGTGCGTCAGATTGGGCAACTCGAAATGCTCCGCGACCTTCGACGGGTGCCCTGCCAGGACTGCGGCGGTCGATTCGAACCACATCAGATGGACTTTGATCACCGCGATCCAGCCACGAAGTCATTTGAACTGACCAAGGGCCGAGTGATGCTGATGGCAACGGCGAAGGTTCTTGCAGAGGTGGCGAAATGCGATGTCGTGTGCGCCAATTGCCACCGGTTGCGGACGCAGCGAACTTGGGTGGGTCGCCCGCGCAAAGGGAGCTACACATCTCCATCGCAAGCGCGTAAGGCTGCTCTGTGGAGACTCCAGTCGGATCTTCTGGCCGAGCTCCGCAATGTCGAATGCGCAGATTGCCGCGGGAAGTTTCCCAAAGCAGCGATGGATTTCGATCATCGTGATCCGTCGACCAAGAAGCACACCATTAGCCGAATGCTCCTGCGGACAACTACGGAGGAGATCCTTGTCGAGGTCGCCAAGTGCGATGTGGTTTGCGCCAACTGTCACCGCATGCGAACCTACCTACGCCGCGAGGGCGCGGCCTAGCGGGAGTAGTTCAGTTGGTGGAATGCCTGCCTTCCAAGCAGGAGGTCGCGGGTTCGAATCCCGTCTCCCGCTCCATTCCCAACTCTGATGCGAACCATCTGTTGAAGACGCGGCATCGAGCAAAGCACTTCCAACATGCCACCGACGATCGACCTGATCTACTGGATCGCGTTCCTCGCCTTCATCGGCTTTCTGCTCTTTCTCGACCTGTTCGTGTTCCACCGCAACGCGCACGTCGTTCCGGTTCGCGAGGCGGCGCTCTTCTCCGCCTTCTGGATAGGCCTGGGGATCGCGTTTGGGATCCTGGTCGTCGCGTGGCTCGGTGTCGACAAGGGGCTGGAGTACTACACCGGCTACCTCATCGAGAAGAGCCTGTCGGTCGACAACGTCTTCGTCTTCGCCCTCGTCTTCGGGGCGTTCGCCGTGCCGGCGCAGTACCAGCACCGCGTGCTGTTCTGGGGCGTGGTGGGCGCGCTCGCGATGCGCCTCGTGATGATCGTGGCCGGCGCCGCCCTGATCGAGGCCTACCAGTGGATCCTGTATCTCTTCGGGGCCTTCCTCATCTTCACCGGCATCCGCATGGGCCTCTCGCACGGCAAGCCCGAAAAGGATCCCAGCCAGAACCCGGTCATTCGGTTCGCGCGGCGGCACCTGCCCTTTAGCGACGACTATGACGGGCAGCGGTTCTTCACCCGGGTAAACGCGAAGCGGATTGCAACACCCCTCCTGCTCGTCCTCATCGCGGTGGAGATCACGGACCTCATCTTCGCGGTCGACTCGATCCCGGCGATCTTCGCGGTGACGCGCGACCCGTTCATCGTTTACACCTCGAACGCCTTCGCGATCCTCGGCCTGCGGGCCCTTTACTTCCTCCTGGCTGATCTGAAGAATCGTTTCCGCTACCTGAAGCTGGGCCTCGCGGTGATCCTCGTCTACGTGGGCATCAAGCTGACGGTGGTCAATCTTGGGATCAAGATCGATCCGATCCTGTCCCTGGTCGTCGTCGTGACGATCCTGGGGGTTTCGATCGCCGCCTCGTGGCGGAACCCGCAGGAACCGCAGGTCGAAGACCATCCCAATCTGCCATGGCCTACCGATGAGGACGACGCGCGAGGCACGATTGCCCCGTAGCGCGGCCGACGACTTACAGGTCGCGCTCGAGGCGCTCCTGCCCTCCAGTTCAAGCTGGAGTCGCTCGCGGTAGAGCACGTCCCATTCGTCGTAAGCCACCGTCAGCTTGGCCAGGTCCTCGTCGATGCCGCGCAGCGCGGCGATCGTTGTGCCGCGCGGCTGGGACTCCGCCGCGGGCGGATCTCGCCCACACTTTGCCAAAGAGCAGCAGCGTCGCCCAACCGAGCGTCGTGTTCAGGAGCTGACCGGCGAACCGGCCGAGCATGCCGACCAGGCTCGCAAGAATTGTCACAGGCCACCAAGCTGGTGGCCGGGCCGCGTAGCTGGCGCTGCATCAAGGCGGTGGGGCGTTTCACCGATTAATCAGCGATGGTCGATCAGGCGGCGGAAGCGGCTGCCTTGTCGATGAGGTCCTTGGCCGCGTTGATGGGGATCGCAAAGCCGATCCCTTCGGCCTGCTGCGATACCGCGCTGTTGATGCCCACGACCTCGCCGCGCTCGTTGATCAGCGGCCCGCCGCTATTGCCTGGGTTGATCGCCGCGTCAGTCTGGATGAGGTTCGCCAGGTTCTTCGACGAACCGGTCGCCTGATCGCCCACGGTTATTGCCCGATCGAGCGCCGACACGATGCCGCGCGTCACGGTTTCTGTGAACTCACCCAGCGGGCTACCGATTGCGAGCACGGTCTGGCCCACGAGCAACTGGCTGCTGTCGCCCAGTGTCGCCTTGCTCAAAGTGCCACCGGTGGCGCGAATGACCGCGAGGTCGTGCGCCTCATCGGTCGAGACCACCGTCGCGTCGAGCGTTTGGTTGTCGGCCGTCGCGACTGACAGGGTCCGGGCGCCTTCAACGACGTGGTAGTTGGTCAGGATCAGGCCGTTCGACGAGACCACGATGCCCGAACCGACGCCCGTCGCTGGGACGTCGAATGGCGAGAAGGGGTTGCGCCTCGAGATGCCCTGGGCCGTGATGGTCACGACCGACTGGCGCGCGTTCGCCACGACACCTGTGAGGTCGGTCGGCTGATCGGAGGTCGACGCCGGTTGCGCTGCGCTGGGTGCCGAGGTCGGCGTGGGCGCGATGGAAACAAATACGCCGCCGCCAATCGCCGACACCATGCCAAAGGTGAGCGTGCTGCCCAGCACTGCCGACAGCATGGCCGTCCCAAGGAGGGTGCGGAAACTTGGGCCTGATCGGTCGGTTGAAAGGGTCGGCTGAGGCGTGGGTGATGGCGCCAGATCGGCCGGGGCCGGAGGTATGTGGACTGGCCCGGAGTCGGTTGGCAGGGGCAGCTGGTACATGCTCCCAGTTCTAGGCGTGGTCGCTGAGAACTCGCTGGGAGCGCCCTGTGGTGCGCCCGCGAAGTCAGCCGCGGTCGCGTTTCAGCCGTGTATCGACGCCAGTGGCGCAAACCAGGCGTGTATGACGCTGCCGGCGCCGTCGTTGGGCAGCTCGGTCTGCTCCGCGGCAAAAACCACCACACCGCCGGGCCCCATGGCCGACATGCTGAGCGCGCTGAAGCCGCCGTCGAGACGCGCGATCAACGCCCAGTCCGTGCCGTCGGCGCTGAACCACGCCGTGCCATCGTTCAGGAACGAATCGTCGGTCCGCGGCGTGTAGCCGATGGCGACATAGCCGCCAGAGACGAGCGCATGGACCGTCTGCGGGGCACTCCCCGCGAAGCTGCCGTCGCTGTTGGTTGCCTGCGTCCATGTCAGGCCATCGGTCGAGCGAACGGCGACTCCGTCGATATCGAAGAGCTCGGACGTGTGGTAGCCCACGCCGGCCATGCCGTTGGGACCTGCGGCCAGATCGTCGATGCCCGAACCGGTCATGTCCAGCGTGGTGGCGGGCGTGAAGCTCGAGCCATCAGTCGAGGTTGTCGCGAGAAGAACGACGTCGAGCAACGCGTCGTCGTAGATGTTGCCGAAAGCGCTCAGGCCCGCCGGGCCGACGGCCATCGAAGTGATCGGGTCCATGCCGCTCAGATCGGTCGATGACGTCCAGGTGGCACCGTCCTGGCTGACCCACACGGTGGTTTCCTGGCCTTCGCCCGCGCCGCCATAGACGATCAGCTTGTCGCCGGCGAGGAGCATGTCGTCGATGTAGCCACCCTGCATGTCGGGCAGCTGCGGCAGCAATTCCCACGCACCGCCGTTGGTCGAGCGCCAGATGCCGTTACCGGCCTGCGGGACGTCCGTGCAGTTATCGTCAAGCTCCGAGCAGGTCGCCAGGGTGCCCGCCAGGTACATATCGCTGCCCTTGCTTACCACGCGTATGGGCGTCACGTTTATGAGGCCCGGATCGACCGACTCAAGCCAGTTGGAACCGTCGGCCGATGTCCAGACGATTCCCTGGCGCAGGCCGTAATAGTCGCCGCCATTGAGACCGCCAAAGCCAACCGCGATGAGCCCGCTTGGCGTGACGTTCACGTCGGTCACTTCGAAGGCGCCGTTCGCGGGGAATGAATCGAGCTTCGCAAACGAGCCGAATGGCCCATTGCCGGGGCCATCGGTGGGAGCACTCGAGGGCGTGGGCGGCACGGGCGAGGCAGGCGGCGTGGGGGTGCCCAGGTCGGTCGGCGTGGGCAGGGGCGTGCCGAGTGGGCTGGGCGTAGTCGAGCCGGCTGCGGTGGGGCTGGGCGCGGCCGTCAGTTGGGTTGTCGGACCAGGCGTCTGGACGCCGGTAGGCGCAGGGGTGGGAGTGGTTACGACCTGCGCCGTCGACCCGCAGGCGACAGCGAATAGGGCAGCAAAGAGCAACGAAAGAGGGCGCATCAGCCCGACCAGAGTACCCCCAAGTGATGGCGCAGCATTTTCTGCCACCGCGCGCGGCGGTACAGATCGAGCTGCGCCGGGTCGTTCAATCCAGGCAGGTAATAGAGCGGCGAGTTGAATTAGACATCGTCGTTGACGAAGCCGCCGATGAAGTGGCTGGGCTGATAAACGCCCGACAGCGCGATCACACCGTCAAACAGGTCGGGCCGGCGGAAGAAGAAGTTGGCCGCGTGAAACGCGCCCATGCTGCAGCCGGTCGTCCAGACGCCCCCAACGAGCGGTGAGGCTAGCCGCTCCGCCGGCCGCGCGCCAGAGCAGCCGGTGGTCGGGCGGCGCGGCACGGTAGTATCCGGCGCCGTGACCACAACATCGGACCGGAGCGCCAGCCGCGGGCCGCGCGCCCGGGTCGCGCATTTCGTCCGGCGGCTTTTCGAGCACGTCCCGGCGTCAGTCGGCGGCCATCTCCAGCGACTCCCGGCGGGACTCACGCTGGGCATCACCGGCCCGTTCAACGGCATGCGTCAGCGGACGGCGGCAGTCGGGGCGATGTTCGCAGCGATCCCCTTTGGCATGGTGATTGAGACCGGGACCTACCGCGCCTTGACGACGCGTCACCTGAGCACGCTCACGCAGGCCCCGATCGCCACGATCGAGGTCAACCCCTCCTACTACCGCTACGCCCAGGGCCGACTATCGAAGCTGCCCCAGGTGCACCAGTTCCTGGGCAAGTCACCGGCCGTGCTGGAACGGCTACGCGTCGATCCCGCGTGGCATGCCGAGCCGGTCTTCTTCTACCTCGACGCGCACTGGTTGCACGACCTGCCGCTGCTCGACGAGCTTGCCGTCGTGCGCCGCGGATGGACAAGGTTCGCGGCGCTCATTGATGATTTTCGCGTCGACGGCGATGACGGCTACTTCTACGACGACTACGGCCCCGGCAAGGCGCTGATCCTGCCGCTCTTCGCCAACAACCCGGGCCTGGCGGATCTGCACGTCTTCTGGCCCACCGCGCTGGCAGCCGATGAGACCGGCGCGCGGCGTGGCTGGGTTGTTCTGGCGTCGCCGGGCGACGTCACCGACGCTTTGGTGAAACTGCCGCAGCTGCGGGCGGCGGGAACGCTGGCGCAAGCGCTTCAGGGCTCGCCGGAGTAGCGTGCGCGGATACCGATCGGTGATCGGGCCGTGTCTGGAGGTCATGCAGCCAAGGTGCTAGGTACTGGTTTTCTGCCATATGTTCTGCTGGTCATGCTGCCCGGCCTGGGCCTGTCGATCTGGGCTGCATGGCGGGTCAAGTCGACATATGCGCGCTGGAACGCGGTCGACTCGGGCATCTCGATGAACGCCTTCGATTTCGCGCGCTACCTACTCAATTCGCAGGGCCTCACCGACGTCAGTATTGAGCCCATCGCTGGCCAGCTGACGGACCACTACGACCCGCGTAGCAAGGTGTTGCGTGTCAGTTCGGCCGTTGCAGCACAAAGCGCCGGCTGGGCGCCGGGATACGCCGAATCGCGGCCGCATCTGTCGGTCGCCGCGGTCGCGGTCATCGCCCACGAGGTGGGTCATGCCGCGCAACACCGGACAGGCGATCCGCAGATGGCGCTGCGCCAGCTGATCGTGCCAGTAGCGAGCATCGGCTCGACGCTCGCACCGTGGCTGGTCATTGCGGGCGTGATCCTCCGCTTCACCGGCCTGTCCATTGTCGGTCTGGTGTTCTTCGCCGCCGCGGTGCTGTTCACCTTCGTGACACTGCCGGTCGAGTTTGGCGCCAGCCGGCGCGCCCTGGCCTACGTGGAGCCGCTCGGTCTGACCGGTGAGCGGGCCGACGGTGCGCGGTCAGTTCTGCGAGCAGCGGGCTGGACGTACGTCGCGGCCGCCCTCACCGCGCTGTTGACGTTCCTCTACTACCTGTCCCTCGTGTTCGGCTCTCGCCGCTAGAAATAGAGAACCGGGCCGCCTTTCGGCGACCCGGTCCCCCCATTTCACCCGATCAACAGAGTCAACCGGGCTAAGTCATTCGGCAGCGACTACTTGTCGCGCTGCCAGTCGTCGGCCGCGCGGCCGGCATCCTTCGCGGCATTGTCCACGCCCTCGCGGACGTCGCCGACGCCCTCGCGGACGTTGCCCTTGGCCTTGTCGTACTCGCCTTCGCGCTGCATCTTCTCGTTGTTGGTCGCGTCGCCGACCGTTTCCTTGATGGTGCCTCGGGCCTGCTCCATGCGGCCTTCGTTCTGCTGCTCGTTACCCATTGCTGGATACCTCCCTAACTCACGGCGTCCGGTCAAGACACGGTTGACCGATCCGTGATTGACATCGTGCGGCTCTGGGCGCGACATCCGCCTCAACGCCCGGAGGGCCGAACCTTTCATCCGTCTAAGAGTTCTGCTTAGGCCAAATGGACACGAGATTGGGGCCAACCGGACATCGCGCCCCTGCCCGACGGCAGGCGAGAGTAAAATCAAAGCCCACCTTGGAGCAGACCCACCACGCTCGGGGCGGCACACTCACCTGGAGGCGCACTCGCCGCGTGGACGGCACCGCACAGACCAAGAGCGTCGGCGACACATCCGCCGGCATGAGCCGGCTGGACCTGCGCAATGAGAAGGTGCGCGTCGTGGCCCAGCATGCGCCTGTCAGCGTTGCCCCGGACATGGCGCTCGACCAGGCCCTCGGCGAGATGCGCAGCGGCGGCGGTGATGCGCTGCTGATCGTGGACGCAGGTCGACTCGTCGGCATCCTCACGGAGCGCGACGTCCTTACCCGCATCTTTGGGCAGGACGTCGATGGCGCTCGACCTGTGCGCGACTTCATGACCGCCGACCCGCACTCGCTCGACGCCGACGCCACTTTGCTCGACGCCATGGGCGCCATGGAGAGCGGCCGTTACCGCAACCTGCCGCTCGTCGATAGCACCGGGCAGGTGGTGGGCATGTTGCGCCAGCAGGATCTGCTCGAGTACGTGGCCGAAGCCTTCCCACAGGAAATCCTTAACCTACCGCCTAGACCGCACCAAACGATGGAGGCACCCGAGGGGGCGTGACAACCCAGACCACTCACCCGCACAAGGAAGTCGAGATCCAGGAGCTCGAACGGGTCACAATTCGCTTTGCCGGTGACTCGGGCGACGGCATGCAGCTGACCGGCAGCCAGTTCACGCGAACTGCCGCCGTTTTTGGCAACGACATCTCGACCTTGCCCGACTTTCCCGCCGAGATTCGTGCGCCCGCCGGGTCATTGCCGGGCGTGTCCGGCTTCCAGATCAGCTTCTCCTCTGCCGAGATCTACACACCCGGTGACGCGCCCGACGTGCTCGTGGCGATGAACCCCGCCGCGCTGCGGACGAACATCGGCGAGCTGCCGCGCGGCGGTGCGCTCATCGTCAACAGCGACGCCTTCACGGCCAACAACCTCAAGAAGGCGGGCTACGACAGCAATCCGCTCGGGGATGGGTCGCTCAAGCAGTACAACGTCTTCGAGGTGCCGATCAGCGCGCTCAACACGCGCGCGCTCGAAGGCCTCGACATGACCTCAAAGCAGGTCGACCTGACGAAAAACTTCTTCGCGCTGGGCCTGATGTTCTGGCTGTACGAACGCTCCATGGAGCCCACGCTGCGCTGGATCCAGGAGAAGTTCGGCGCCAAGCCGGTCATTGCCGAGGCCAACTCGCGCGCCCTCAAGGCCGGTTATGCCTTCGGCGAAACGACCGAGATGTTCCATACGACCTATCGCGTCGCGCCGGCCAAGCTCGCACCAGGCACGTATCGCAACATCACCGGCAACGAGGCCACGGCCCTGGGCTTCGTCGTCGCGTCAAAGCTCGCCAAGCGCGAGCTGGTCTACGGCTCGTACCCCATCACGCCCGCGAGCGACATCCTTCACCAGCTCGCGAGCTACAAGAACTTCGGCGTCAAAACCTTCCAGGCAGAGGACGAGATCGCGGCCATCGGCTCGGCCATCGGCGCGAGCTACGGCGGTGCACTGGGCATGACCGCTTCGTCGGGGCCCGGCATCGCCCTCAAGAGCGAGGCGATGAACCTCGCGGTGATGGTTGAGCTGCCGCTCATCGTCGTTGATGTGCAGCGCGCCGGGCCGTCGACCGGAATGCCCACCAAGACTGAGCAAACCGATCTACTGATGGCGATGTTTGGCCGCAATGGCGAGTCGCCTGTCCCGATCGTCGCCCCAGCGACCCCGGCCGAATGCTTTGATTACGCGATCGAGGCAACCCGCCTCGCGCTCAAGTACATGACGCCGGTCATCTACCTGTCGGACGGCTTCCTGGCGAACGGCTCTGAGCCCTGGCGCCTGCCCGACCTTGCCGCACTCGGGGACATCTCGACCGTCAACCACACCGACAAGGCGACGTTCCAGCCGTATAACCGCGATCCGGAGACCCTGGCCCGGCCGTGGGCCGTGCCCGGCACTCCCGGCCTTGAGCATCGCGTTGGTGGTCTCGAGAAGGCCGACATCACCGGCAATGTTTCGTACGACCCTGAGAACCACCACAAGATGACGCTGCTGCGCGACGCCAAGATCGCCGGCATCGCCGATGACATCCCAGCGCTGACTGTCTACGGCAAGGAAGAGGGCGACGTGCTGGTGGTCGGCTGGGGTTCCACTTACGGTGCCATTCGAAGCGCCGTCGAGCGCCTCCAGGCGGAGGGCTGGGCGGTCAGCCACGCCCACCTGCGCCATCTGAACCCGCTACCGAAAAACACCGAGCAGGTCCTGCGCAGCTTCAAGCACGTGCTCGTGCCGGAGGTCAACCTGGGCCAGCTCTCGATGCTGTTCCGGGCCAAGTTCCTGATCGACGTAAAGGGGCTCAACAAGGTGCGCGGCAAGCCGTACCGAATCATCGAGATCAAGCAGGCGGTCGAGGCACTGCTGAGCGGCGAGTTGATCGAGGACGTCGCGTTCCCGGCCGACCACACGCCCAGCACGAGCGCCGGCGGAGGACTGGCCTGATGGCAGAGACCAACGGCAAAGACGCAAAGCTCAGCCCCGAGAACGCCCGGATGCTCGAAACGCTCCAACTGACACGCAAGGACTTCGTGTCCGATCAGGAAGTGCGCTGGTGCCCGGGCTGCGGCGACTACTCGATCCTGGCCCAGACGCAGAAGACGATGCCCGACTTCGGCGTGCCGCGCGAGAACATCGTCTTCGTCAGCGGCATTGGCTGCTCGGGTCGGCTGCCGTACTACATGAACACCTACGGCTTCCACTCCATCCATGGCCGCGCGCCCACTCTGGCCACCGGGCTGAAGCTGGCCAACCCGGCCCTGATGGTGTGGGTCATCACCGGCGACGGGGATGCGCTGTCAATCGGTGGCAATCACATCCTGCACTCGATGCGACGCAACGTCGACATCAAAGTGATCATGTTCAACAACCGCATCTACGGCCTGACCAAGGGCCAGGCCTCGCCGACATCGGAGCTTGGCAAGAAGACGAAGTCGTCGCCGCTGGGCACGGTCGATTACCCCATCCAGCCGCTATCGATCGCCCTCGCAGCTGAAGCCTCATTCGTGGCGCGCTCGGTCGATACGCACACTGAGCACCTACAGCAGACGCTCGAAGCCGCAGGGCATCACCACGGCTCGGCGTTCGTCGAGGTCCTTCAGAACTGCAACATCTTCAACGACGGCGCCTACCGCGACTTCACCGAACGCGACGTCCGCGACGACAGGATGCTCGTCCTGGAGCACGGCAAGCCGATGATCTTTGGCAAGGACCGCGACAAGGGCATTCGCCTCAACGGATTGCATCCCGAAGTCGTGACGATCGGCGAGAACGGCGTCACGGAGGCAGACCTGCTCGTTCATGACGCGGAGGCGGACGACCCGTATCTCGCGTACATGCTGTCGCGCATGTGGTACCCCGAATATCCCGTGCCTGTGGGCGTGCTGCGCAACATCAGCCGGCCCACGCATGACCAGCTGGTCGTGGGCCAGATCGAGGACGCGATCACCAAGCAGGGCGCGGGCGACCTCGCGCAGCTGGTCCTCGCCGGCGAGACCTGGACGGTCGAATAGTTGATCTGCCCCGTCTGCGGCTTCAACAACCTCCAGGGCGTCGACGAGTGCGCGAACTGCGGCGCCGACCTTCGTAACGCTGACATCCCCGAGCCATCGAGCGCGTTCGAGGCAAGCCTCGTCGACGTACCTCTCGCTGCAGTCGGTCATCACGCGCCACTGAGCATCGCGCCTTCCGCGAGCGCCGCGGACGCCGTGCGCCAGATGCAATCCGCGAACGTGGGCTGCCTCTTGGTCGAAGACGCGGACGGCACGCTGCGCGGCATCGTGTCGGAGCGCGACCTGGTGCTGAAGCTTTACCGCGCGCGACTCGAGGGCATCAAGGTGGCCGATCTGATGACAAGCGACCCGGTCGTCTTGCGTGCCGATGACTCAGTGGCGGTGGCGATCCACAAGATGGCTGTCGGCGGCTTTCGCCATATCCCGCTTGTGACGGACGGTCACGCGACAGGCATCGTCAGCGCCCGCGACATCTTCGCCCACATCCTCGCGGCGCTGCGCTAGCTGCGCAGACAGGCAGCGGTCGGCCCCTTCGAGGCGCCGCCGCGCGCGCTCCGGTTGCCGGGCAAGCAAAGACCCGAAGTGACCATCGGTGCCAGGTAGTACGCCTGCCGCGGGGACGAGCCCCTCGGCTGTTCGACGGCAGGTCTCTTGCGAGCCTGCTTCGCTGGTCCTGGGAGCAAGCTCCCGGGTCCGCGTCTCCTGGGTCGGGGTCCGTAGCTCTTGGGCTTGCGCCCCGATCTCTCCGGTCCGATTTCCGTCTGGCCCCTTCGGGCTGATGCAGACATTACGGACGTATCGCAGGGGGTTCAATAGAAGTCATCCACCAAGTCAACGAATCGAGCCAATGTTTTCCACCAACCGCGCCCGACTGGGGATATCCCTGTGGACTAACCAGCCGTGAGGCGTCGCTGCGGAGATGAAGCTTCGCGGAGGTGCCACCATTGCGCGCAATGACCGAAGAGCTGCTGATCAGCGTGGACATCGAAACATCGGGCAACAGCCCCAGCTCGGGCAGCCTGCTGTCAATCGGTGCCTGCCTGGTGTATGACCCGACTGCCGCCATCTACCTCGAGCTCAAGCCGGATCCGGACCGACCCTGGTCGGCAGAGGCGCAGGGCGTTCATGGGCTGACGGCTGAGCGCCTGCAAGGCGACGGTCTTGAGCCCGGCGCCGCCATGCGGCAGCTGGAGGACTGGGTCTTGGGCGTGGCGGCGGGTCGCTGGCCGGTGTTCGTTGGGTTTAACGCCCCGTTTGATTGGATGTTCGTCGCCGACTACTTCTGGCGATATCTGGGCCGCAACCCATTCGGCATCTCCGCGCTGGACCTCAAGAGCCTGTACATGGGCCGCACCGGTGTTACTCGGTGGGCAGAGACGCGCAAGCTCCAAATCGAGGAGCGGCTCGACATCCACTTCGAGCAGACCCACAACGCCCTCGACGATGCACGCGACCAGGCGCGGCTGGCGCAGGTCCTATTGCAACAGCCCCTCAATAAACTCCAGGAATGAATTTCTTCGTTCGCGTGACGTACCCCGCGTAACCGGCGTAATGCTGGCCCAGCCAGATTTCTTCGCGGCGTGCCTTCAGGTCGAGCACGACGGCCAGCACAACCGTGAACAACAGCGCCAAGGGCGACACCGAATAGATCGACCCGCCCAGCCCAGCCAGGACCAGGCCGGTGTAAATGGGGTGGCGGATGAGTCGGTAGATCCCGCGCTCGACGAGCTCGGCCGAAGCCAGCGGCTTGGGCAGTGGACTGAGCGAGCTGCCCAGGGTCGCGATGCCCAACCCAAAGACGATGAGGCCACCGACTAACCCGACAAGCCCGACCATCCGCGCGATCTGCTCCGTCGAGCTGTCGACATGCAATGGGAAGGCCATCGCCGCCACGACGATGACCAGCAGAAGCAGCAACTGCAGCAGGAGCCAGCCTTCGCCACGCGGCCCAAGGCTGGGCAAACGGCTCATTCGTCGGGCGTGGGGACCCCGAGGACGTTGAAGCCGCCGTCCACGTAAACCGTCTCGCCGGTCACGTTGCGCGACAGGTCGCTCGCCAGGTAGACGGCGGTGCCGCCAACATCCTCGATAGCAATGTTCTGGCGCAGCGGCGCGATGTCCTTGAACCTTCCGTACATCTGCTTGAACCCGGCGATACCACTCGCAGCAAGGGTTCGAATTGGGCCCGCCGAGATCGCGTTGACGCGGATCTTCTGCGGCCCCAGGTCCGCGGCGAGATAGCGCACTGACGACTCGAGCGCGGACTTGGCCACGCCCATCACGTTGTAGTTCGCGACCACCTTCTCGGCGCCGTAGTAGCTGAGCGTCATCATCGAGCCACCGTTCGGCATCAGTGGCGCGGCGCCGCGAGCCAGCGCGACCATCGAGTAGGCACTGACATCGAGCGCGAGCGCGAAGCCGGCGCGCGACGTGTCGACAAAGCGGCCGTCCAGATCCTCGCGCCGCGCAAATGCCAGGGCGTGAACCAGGATGTCGAGTGAGCCCTGCTCCTTCTGCCAGCGCGCAAAGACGCGCTCGATGTCCCCGTCCTGTTGCACGTCGCACGGCTCAACGAAGCTCGATCCAAGAGATTGCGCGAGCGGCCGGACGCGCTTCTCAATGAGCATCTCGATCGACGAGAAGCCGATCGATGCGCCCTGCTCGTGCAGCGCCCTGGCGATGCCCCAGGCGATCGAGTGGTCGTTGGCGACGCCGAAGATCAGCGCCTTCTTGTTTTCGAGAAGCTTCATGTGGTCGTCAACGGTACCTGTATCGCAACGACTGCGAGCACCAGCGCTGTGACGATCGCGCGGCGCATCAACTCAGCAGCCGCCGGTAAACGGCGACGTAGTCGAGCGCCGGGCCGCGCCACGAGAAGTCAGCCGCCATGGCGTTCTGTACCACTCGCTGCCAGCGTTCAGCATCGGCGTATGCCGCCAGCGCACGGCCAACTGCCTCGACCAACGCCGCCGGCTCCGCCGGACCAAAACCAAAACCAGTGCCGGTATCGGGCTGTTCGTCGGCATCGATGACTGTGTCGACCAGCCCACCGGTGAAGCGCACGATGGGTGGCGTGCCGTAGCGCATGGCGATCATCTGGCTCTGGCCGCACGGCTCGAAACGCGATGGCATCAGGAAGGAGTCTGCGCCTGCGTACATCCGGCGCGCGAGAGCCCGATCGAACCGATCGACCACAGCCAACCGGCCCGGATTGGAGCGGGCGAGCAGCTGAAGGTCACCGACGAGGCGCGTGTCACCGGTACCCAGCACGCACACCCGCGCACCCAGATCAAGGATGTCGGGCGCGGCCGCGGCCAGGAGGTCGAAGCCCTTCTGCGGGTCGAGCCGCGAGATCATGGCGAGGATGGGGCCGCCCGGGTCGAGCCCCAGCTCCGCTGCCAGAGCCGATCGACAGACTTTCTTGCCATACATGTCGCTCGCTGAGTAGCGGCCAGGCAGGTCGGCGTCTGTCGCCGGATTCCAGAGCTCGTTGTCGAGCCCGTTGATGATGCCCAGGTATCTGCCGGCGGCCGCGCCCGCGCGCAAGACGTCGTCGACGCCCGCGCCGACGACGCCATCGAGTGCCTCGCGCGCGAAGGTTGGACTGACCGTCGTGGCGAAGTCAGCGGCAATGAGCCCTTCGCGCAGCAGGTCAACGCCATCCGGGCTGCCCACGCTGTCGGGCAGATCGAGTTGCGCCGCCACATCGTGGCGCGGCACCCAGCCGTGGTACGCCAGGTTGTGGCACGTCAGCACCGTCGCGACGCGGCTGAAAGCCGGGTCCGCGGCGTAGTGGTGGACGAGCCCAAGGATTGCCGGCGCGGCCTCCCAGTCGTGGCCGTGGAGCACGTCCGCGACCATGTTCTCGACGCGCATCGCCTCGAGCGCCGCGCGGCCCAGCAGGGTGAAGCGGAAGCCATTGTCGGGGTAGTCGGGGCCTACGCCAGGCTCAACCATGTAGTAGTCGGGTCGATCGAATGACGGCGGGTGATCGACCAATCGCAGGCGGTAGCCGCGGCCGCGGCCGCTGCGCACGGTGACCGGCACCATGCCGGTGCCTATCGGTACCTCGAGCGACAGCGCCTCGGCCGGCGCTGGCGGCTGGATGCCGCGGTACATCGGCAGGTAGACGTCGACCTCATGGCCCAGCTGGCCCAACGCCCGCGCGAGAGCGTCAACAACGTCGGCAAGTCCGCCTGTCTTGGCATACGGCTCGCACTCGGAGGCCACCATCGCGATACGCACCGGCTCAGTCGCTCACTCAGAACTGCCGCACAGCCATTCAGGAAGCGTAGCGCCACCCGGCGCCGAATCAGGCTGCCTGCGGTGCTGTCGCGCCCAGGATGCGCGGGTGATGCGCACGGGGACTCAGCTGCCGGCACTTCCCTGGCCAAAGTCGGCCCTGAACCAGCCTCTCGCATGAGTTCGCGCCGGGAAGTGGCGCGGGCAATGCTGCACGCGCATCAAGCCGTCGGTGAACGGCGACCGGGGGTTGGTGAACCGGTTTACAGCCGCGCTGGAGACGCGCTAGCATCTGGCTCCCGTGCTTCGAAGGATAGAAATCCCGACCCTGCCACCGCAGGGCGTCCGACTACCACCACAGCTCGACGGGCTGAACCGGCTGGCCTACAACCACTATTGGATGTGGCACCCCCGGGTACGCGTCCTGTTCCGGCGCATCGACGTCGGCTCCTGGCTGCGCTATCGCAATCCGGTGCCGTTGGTGCAGGTGCAGCGCGACTGGTCGGAAATCCTCGACGACGCTGACCTCATGGCCGAGTACCGCACGCTGCTCGACGGCTTTGACCGCTACATGGACAACGGCGCCGGTCACTGGTTCGAGCGCGAGCACGGTTCGCAGCTCGACGGGCCTGTCGCCTACTTCTGTGCGGAGTACGGCCTGCATGAGTCGCTCGGCATCTACTCGGGCGGCCTGGGTGTGCTGGCGGGCGATCATCTGAAGGCGGCCAGCGACATGGCGATCCCGTTCATCGGGGTTGGGCTCTTCTATCGCCATGGCTATTTCCGCCAGACGATCGACGCCGACGGCCACCAGGAGCACGCCTATCCCG
>JBDTUR010000016.1:0-18793 GCA_040007635.1 Chloroflexota bacterium | reverse complement strand
TCCAAGGCCGACCGGTCCGCCAGCCAACGTTCGTACGCGATGAAGCGATGGAGCAGATCGGTATCCGCCGGCGGCTCGGCTGCGCCTAACAAACGTTCGCTTGCCGCCATATCAAGCCCCAGGTCGAGCTTGAGCCGCGAGAATCCGTCGTCGAGCCGGCGCATCTCCGTCGGCGGCAGAGCTCGGCCACCATTCAGCGCGCGCAAGACTTCGGCTCGGTCGGTGAGGTTCTTCACCGGCGCCCCGGCCTCGGCCAGGATCTCGCGGCCCAAGGCATGGAAGGTGCGAACGCGCGGCGCGACGCCCGGGGCAAAAGGCTCCAAGGCGCTGGCCAAGCGAACGCCCAGCTCATCTGCCGCGCGCTTGTTGAAGGTCACCGCGGTTATGGACAAAGGGTCCGCGCCGGACGCGACCAGCCAGCAGATGCGCGCGACCAGAGTGGTGGTCTTGCCGCTCCTAAAGAGCCCGCAAGTCACTCTTCTCCCGATGCGTCAGCGTGCAGGTCTGTCCGGCTTGCGGGCTAAGGGAGGCATCCGGGCTGCGCTGCTCTCGGTGTCTTACGCCTACTCCGTAGGATTGGCTCCGGCCAACGTAAGACCAACGGAGAGCAACGATCCTGCGTTGGCCTGCGTTCGGTTCAGCCCGGCTGACCAACTTGGCCTTCTTGCGTGCCTTCCGGCTCTGGCCGCGGCTGGGCTTGGCCTGACCGGAGCCGAGCCCTCCGGCCCGCGCAGTCATCGTCGTGAGCAGCCAGTTGCTAGCGATGGATGTGCGCTTCTCATAGCGCTCTTGCTCCTTGTCGAGCTCCTCCTCATCCTCTGCGATTGGTCGCTGAGCCGTGCTTGGAGCCGACCCGCGCGGGTCGGCTCTCTCCACACGATCTGGCTCCGGTAGCGACCCGCGCGGGTCGGAGTACGGCTTGCCCAAGTCGCGTTGCACTTGCGCCTGACTGACCCCAACCTCAGCCGCGATCTGTCGCTGACTCGCGCCTTGCTCGGTGCGCATCAGCACGTATGGAGCTCTGAGCGCCTTGGGCAGCCTGAGCGCCCCGGCCATCGCTGCCATCTCGTCAATCTGCTCTGGCGTCACCCTCTTGACGAGCTTGCGCGCCTCCGACAGCCGTTGCTGCGGTATGCCGAGATCCGCGAGCGTCACGCGACCACCGCCCTCCGGTGGTCGTTGGCTGTCTGCGTCTCCGCGCACAGCGATCTCGCCCGCCTCCTGCCCTGCATCAACGAGCTCGGCCATGCGGAGCTCGGCCTTGAGCCGGATCGCCTGAGCCGCGTTCTCCCAAATTGGGCTGGATCGGTGCCCGGAGCTCCGGCGCTCGCTGTACGCTCGGCGCGTGGTTGAGCCCAACGCCCTCTACTACGGCGATAACCTCGATGTGCTGCGGCGGCACGTCCCAGACCAGTCAGTTGACCTCGTCTACCTCGATCCCCCGTTCAAGTCCGACGCTGACTACAACGTCCTCTTTGCGGAACATGGAGAAAAGGCCGCAGCTCAGGTGCAGGCATTTACTGACACGTGGACTTGGGATGCCACGGCGCGGCTGGCCTACGAGGAGGTAGTCGAAGCTGGGGGCAAAGTTGCGGAGGCGATGCGTGCCTTCCGAACGATGCTGGGTGCGTCGGACATGCTCGCGTACCTCGCCATGATGGCTCCGCGCCTCATCGAGCTCCGTAACGCCCTGCGGCCCCAGGGCTTCCTCTGGCTGCACTGTGACCCGACGGCGAGCCACTACCTGAAGCTCCTGCTCGACGCCACATTTGGCCCGCAGAACTTCCGCAACGAGGTTATTTGGGAGCGCACGACGGCCAAAAGTCTCCACACGCGTCGGTTGCCATCTAATCATGACGTTCTGCTCGTGTATGCAAAGGATGCCTCGGAAGCAACGTGGCATCTGGACGAGGCATGGACGCCCAATGACCCCGACTACATCGCGGCCAAGTACCCGTACAGCGATGCGGATGGCCGCCGATATGGACTTTGGGACTTGACCAATCCCAATCCCAACCGGCCCAACCTGACGTACGAGTTCTTGGGAGTCACCAAGGTCTGGAGATGGACGCGAGAGCGGATGCAGGCTGCGCATGCAGCGGGTTTAGTTGTTCAGTCCAAGCCCGGAGGAGTCCCCCGCTTCAAGCGCTACCTGGATGAACAGCGCGGCAAAGCGCTGACCGACGTGTGGACGGACATCGCGCCCATCAATAGCCAAGCTCATGAACGGCTCCGCTACCCGACTCAAAAACCACTTGCGTTGATGGAGCGGATCCTCCGTTTGGGTACGGAGCCCGGTGATGTTGTTCTTGACCCGTTCTGCGGCTGCGGCACGACCATCGATGCAGCTCAGGCACTTGATCGGCGGTGGATCGGCATCGACATCACCCACCTGTCGATTGGTCTCATCAAGCACCGCCTCGTGGATCGCTATGGCCCAGAGATTGCCAAGACCTACCGCGTGATCGGTGAGCCCACGACCGCCGACGACGCCGCGGTGCTGGCTCGTGAAGATCCGTTCCAGTTTCAGGCTTGGGCGCTGGGCCTGGTCGGAGCTCGGGTTGCAGGCAGCGACAAGAAGGGTGGCGACAAGGGCATCGACGGACGGCTCTACTTCCACGACTCAGCATCCGGCCCGACTCGACAGATCGTTCTCAGCGTCAAGGCCGGGCATCTTGTTCCGGCGTATGTCCGTGACCTACGCGGTGTCCTGCAACGCGAAGATGCGGAGATCGGTGTCCTGCTCAGTTTTGAGGAGCCCACGACCGGCATGCGCTCTGAGGCTGCGGAGGCTGGCTTCTACGAGTCGCCTTGGGGCAAGCATCCGCGGATACAGCTCCTGACCATCGCGGAGCTCCTTGATGGCAAAGGCATCGACTACCCGCACGTCACCGGATCCAACGTGACTCTCCGGCGTTCACAGCGAGCGCGAGGAGCGGAGCCGGAGAGGTTGGAGCTGTTCAGCGCGGCACCCGAGGAGTCAGACCCTCTGCAATAGCTCCGAGAGCTTGGCGATGCGTCGCTCAAGCCAGTTGAGCAGGATGTCTCGGTGCCCGTATTGCGACACGGTCTGCATGCGGTACGAGTCGTTCAGGAAGGCCGCTGACCAGCCCGGTGTCTCTCGGTCAAGGTAGTCGCGCACCTCAGTCACCCACGCTGTCGCCCTCTCTTTGAGCGCCTCGATCGGGTCGTGCTCGTTTTTCAGCGGGCCAATCTCGCGCATCAGGTCGTTTCCTCGCGCAAGGTAGTCACCGAGCGTTGCCCGGAGTGCTGCCCTCCGATCACTGTCCGTCTGAGCCCAACGGAAGCGGCGGCGGACAGGCGGCAAGGACAGCACCCCGGCGATGCCAAACGCTGCGAGCGCGAGAGCGCCAACGGGTAAGACCAACTGAGGCTGCGTGGACAGCAGAGCGCCGGTTGCAGCAGCGGCAAGGAGCAACCCGAGTCCAGCGAATGCGGACCTCATCTCGGCACCCCGCCTGCCGCGATCTCCCGCAGGCAGCGCGCCATCTCGCGGATGACACCCTCTTGAGTCGGATGCACCGCCGTCCACTCCCGGCTGCGCTTGCCGATCTTGACGCGCTCGGTCGTGTCGAAGGCGTACAGCGACCACTCGCCTCCTGCGCCGCGCCGCGGGTTGAAGCTCGGCGTACCAACAAACCAGCCGGGCGGCATGGCCTCATGGAGCTCGTTCCACGCCGCCTCAAGACTGCTGAATGGAGATGCAGCCTCTTCAGTGGCCACGCTGAGATCCCTTGCGCTTCTTGGCGGGCCGAATCGCGAGATTCAGGGTTGCCTTACTGGCTGTGGCCTCTGTCGGGAACGACCAATCGTCGGGCAGACGCTTGCGCGGCCACGGCTCGACATCAGCGATTCGCGCCGCCATGTCGATGACCATCGCCCAGTCCGCTCGCATCCGCTCCCGCGACAGATACCGCCAGTCCCAAGATCGGTTGGCGGCTAGCTGGCGCAGGTTGTAGCGCCGGGGCTCGCGCGGATCCTGCCCGAGCTGTCGTGGGAAGTGCTGGTACAGCTCATACGCAAGGATGTCCGCGGCTTGCAACGCCCCAAATCGCCTCTTATCTTCAAAGCTGAGGGATCCGAGGTGCCATTTCTCAACCTGAGGCGGGTCCATCTTGTTGGCCTTATACAGCTTGGCCACTTGGCCTCTGCCTTTGTCGCCGCTCTCGAACACGTAACTAAGCGTGAACTCTGTCCCTTTTGGGTTGAGGCTCTCCTCGACGAATGCCGGAGCCTGCATGAATAAGACGCGTGCGGCGAAGCCGTACGCCCCACCCGCGTGACCTCGGGCTGCCGGGGTGAATTCCTCGTCAAACTCCTTGGCGGGAACGCAGACTGCGATGCTTGCGACCGTGTGATCCGTGATGACTTTTGCGAGGCGGCCAAACCGGATCCTGCGCTGCGGCTCGCTCCACTTCTCGAACACTCCGCGGTGATGGGCGTACTCCCGCATGTGGAACATGGGGACGCCGAGATTCGCTAGCTCGGCCTGCCACTCGGTCTCGAAGCGAGCCCAAGCCTCAGGCGTCGACACCCACCCGGCCAGCGTCACGTTGTTGGATCCGTCGTGGGTGCCGCTCGCGTCAAAGTAGCCGGTCAGCTCCAACATAAGCAGAAGTTAGTCGGTGGTCGTGCCACCTTGTGCGGCACGGCGCGAGCCGGGGCAGGAGGCGGGCGAGATCGCCACGCCGGGTGAAGCTCTCAAACAACCGCGCGACGGTGGTTTGGAGGCAGCCACGCTCGCGGAGCTCGGCATACCGCAGCAACGGCTGTCGGAGGCGCGACGGCTTGCCAAGAGGGTGACTCGGACTCAGCCTGACCCGATCTCGTTGGTCTCCGTTGGTCTTACGTTGGCCGGAGGCGGTTTTAGCGGCTGCCGACCGGCTGCCTTGACTCGTGGGCCAATGCTTCGGCGGCGCTGTCTTGCTGATCGGCATCTGGCAGCCATGCGTCCTGCTCGGCCAGCCAAACGAGATATGCAAGGCGTCCTTTGGGCCAAGGCCGAGCCGCTGTCAGGTGGCGTCCGCGCCATCGGTCGCCAAAGACTCCCTTCGGATCGCGCAAGACGCTGAACAGGCCCTCGGTGTCGCGCTGTGGAGCCCGCGTAACCATCTGAAGCTGTCGCCGAGCGTTGACGATCGCGTCAAACCTGTCGCGCGCCCGGCGCAGAGCAATGACGGCGCGACGCGCTGGATCCTTGGTGTCCAAGAATGCCTCGGCATCGTCAACGGGCAGGCCGCGGAGCTCCGTCAGCGAACGCACCTTGTCGAGCAACTCTTCAAATCCGGCTTGAAGCGCGCGCATGATCGTCGGCGCGGCCTCCACCACAGTCGCGATCTTGAGCCGCTGCGCCTTGGCATGAGCCGTGACGTAGACGCGCTGCTCGATGTCCACGCGCCGCTCGGCAGTCTCGGCCTTGGCAATCGTGGCCGCGATGTCGCCGGCATCGCTGCCCGCCGCGAGCTCGTCGCTGAGTCGCTCGATCAGCACTCCCACCTGACCCCGCTCGACGGTCGTCAATGACTGCGCTTTAGCCCGCAACTCCGCCTCTCGGGTGGCCGCGGCCTCAACCGCCTTCGGCAGCGCAAACAGCCCGTCACGGCCAGCCTTGATTAGTTCATCGACGGGTGCCGCGAGCGGATCTCGATCAAACATCATTGGGTACTCCTCTCAATCCCGGTGAGCGCCAAAGCGCTGCACCGCTATCGCGTTTCTGATGATGCGGTTCATGTCATGGGCCGAGTCGGAGACGCCCTGCCCGGCATTGCCGCCGTCGCCACTTCCGCCTGCCCGGATGCGCTCCTCAAAGGTCGGCTCCGGCTGAGGCTCCGGCTCTGTCGCCTCCTGTTCGTGCAGCGTCCGGTGCAGCCCGCTGCGGAGGATCTCGTTCATCACATCGCTCATCTCCGTGCGCCCTCCTCGTACTTGTGCGCGAGCTCCAATCTCCGACGCGCTGACTCAGGGAATGGGTCGCTTGCAGCCCACTGCGCGAGCATCCGAGCGAGCCCGCTCTGGTACCTCTCCGGGTGCGGTTGACGCAGCTCGGCCTCAATGTCGGGCAACGGCTCTGCCGCTGGGCGTAGGCGTCTCATCCTTCCTTCCTCCATCGTGGGAATGCGTTGGCTGCTGCCCGCGCATGCGGGCTGAGAGTCGTCTCGGTCGCGTCAAAGTCGAGTTGCCTCATCGCTGAGAGGAACGCAACGCGGGCTTGGTTTTCCACCGCGAGCGCGGGATTGGCCTTCAGGCCGCCCCGGACACCGGCAACAAGGAGTCCGTGCGCCCTGACCGCTGCCTGGGCCTCGCGCAATCGGGCGAGTGCCTCGATCGCCACAAGCAAGATCCGCTCGGATGCCGCGTCGAGCTCCCAATCTCTGTGCACGTCGTACCAAAGGCGGCGTCCCTCGGTCGTCAGTCCGCGTGGCACGGCAGGGTACGGATGCAGCGGCGTGGGTTTAGGGCTCATCTGCTGTCCCCAAACTCACTTCTACCGGGAGTGTGTGCGAGCACGTGGGCCTGACGATGGGCCAGTCCGTGAGCACCACTGGGTGTTGTAGGGCTGGGCAGGGGTGGCCATCTCCACCGCGAGGAGTGGAGCCGGGCGCACGTCGCGTCCGGCTCCAAGACATGAACAGCGCCGGGACTGACCCGGCTGAGAATGGTCACGGCTCGACTCCAAAGGGCAGCGCAATCGTTGGCGCATCGGGGTCAAAGGTTGGCCGTGCAGGCTGGACCGGAAACATTGGGGCAACGGCTCGACAGCCGACCGACTGCCGATGCTCGCGCCACTCCGCGACCGTCCCGGCCCAGCCGCAGGAGCACATGAGCGGTGCAGCATCGGAGCGCTGCCCAGCGCTGAACTGCACGTCTGCGACTCGATGAGCGCCTGGTCGCTGCTTGCCCCACGTCATGACCGCGGTTCCTGGGCGGCGAGCCACTCATCGGGCGTTCTCTGGCCCTTCTGACCATTGCAAGACAGACAAGCCGGGACGAGGTTGCCGGGCTCATCCCATCCTGGACGCCCACGCGGGATGACGTGGTCATACGTGGTTGCAGGTTGGAAGCAGTAGATGCACTCGCCCTTGACGGAGGCGAGACGGTGAGGGTGCAGTTCAGGATCTCGACGCCAACGCTCTGAGGCAGCGAGTCCACCCCTGCGCTGCATCTCGACGGTCAGCGCGGCGGTCATTCGGCACCGCCTTGTATGTCGAGGCCAAGATGTCGGCGTGCCCACCGATAAGCGCGAGCGCCGGAGCGCGCCCGGGTGCCTGGCCGCTTACGACGCGGTTTGCGCCGGTCAGCATCGCTCAGAACGTGCCCGCTCACTGCTTGTATCCCGGTGGGGGAGGAAGGAGCTCTCCGATGGACTGCGGCTGACCGCTTCTCCGCTTTGGATCGAGAGATCCGTTACCCCTCCGTACCTCCCCATCCTTTACCTCCCCATCCTTTACCTCCCTATCCGGGGCGGGATTACGCGTAAAGCCGGGGAAGTGCGCGGAAGGCCGCGGAAGGCACCGCGTGTCGTGGTCGATTTTGAAGGTGAAGACGGGCTTGCTGGCCCGGTGTTGATGGCCGGGCATCTTAGGCACCTGGGCGTGGCCGCAGTCATGAATAATGAGATGCGGCGCGTCAGGTTCCAGAGTCGAGAGATGCTCAGCGGCGGCCTGGATGAAGGCCTCACGCTTGCGAACGCTTTGGAACGGGTAGAGCTCGGCTCCAATGCGGTGCACCTGCCAGCGAAGCCAACCGGCGTCGTCAGCCTGCTGCCACAGCCCGATGTAGAACTCGCGTTCGGGAGCGGTCAGTTGGGTATGCAGGGAGTGGTCGGACCAATACGCGGGCTTGATGCTGCGGATGCGCATGCTCATGGCTTTGGCCTGGGCGTTCGCGGCTCCAACGTCGGTCTGAACAGGCGCGCGAGCTTGTCCAGCGTCGCAGGGTCAGTGACCCGCTCGGGCAGGGCCTGCTCGCGTCGCGATCGGCGGAGATGGTCAGCTGCAAGCTCGCGGAGCTGCTCGGCTGTCATCCGCCCGGCTCCTTGCCATCACTGGAGCCAGACGCGATGAACCGGCCTGACTCGTCACGCTCGGCGCTCGCGAGTCGCTTGGTGCCCGACTGCCGCGCGATCCTGTCGCGCCGCAACCCATCGACGATGAGGAGTGCGGCCTGGTCCCGCGGGTTGCGAAGCTCGCGCGTCGAGAGCTCATAGAGCTCATCCCACGTCGTGGAAGGGAGCGAGACGAATATCCGCATGTTGGCGAGTCTGTGCCCGCCGCCGTATTGAGCGGAAGGTCGCTAACCGGTCCCTACCGGTCGCGATTGGCCGCGGTGTGGTCTCCATTCATCGGGTGGTGGTGACGGTAGGCCGAACTTCCTGATGTCCTTGCGCGCGTTGCGGATGCTCTTGGGCCACGCTTCCGCGATGTGTTCTTGCGTGGGCGGCCATTCATCTGGCCACGCATTGGATGCCTTGACGCATGCCGTCCTGTATTCGGCGAGCACCTGCTCATGTGGGCGCGACGGTGGCCCCGATGGTCGGCCAGACCCGAGTTTGTCGACAAACGTGGACCTGAACCACGGCGTGTCGCGCAGTCTTGTCATTCGGTAGGCCTCCTGTACAGGCTTGGCGGCGGGACGCGGGTACAGGCCGCATCCCGCCAACCGGGTCTAAGTCTGCCTCTCCTGCAACCGTTGCGCTAGGCGTCAGACTCGCCACTCGATGGCGATGCGATCCGGGTGGAAGCGCAGGCCACGGCTCGGCGCGGGATTGACCGTGATGCGCCCGATGAGCGCTCGGGCCACCTGGTTGCGCCAGAGAACATCGTCGGCGTGTCGCTCCCACTCGGCGCGCAGGTCCATGCCCGCGAGCCGACTCAGCGCCCGGTCAGAGCTCGACTCGGCCAGTCGGGTGCGTGCCTGCTCGATGCGCTCCTCAAGCTGCGCGCGGGCACTCTGCATGGCGGGCTTGGAGATGGCCCGCGCGGTGTAGTAGTCGGCGGTGAGCTCCTCTAGCGCCGCCTCGTCAGCCCGGAGTTGATTGAGATCCGGCTCCCGCCGCGCCTTGGCCTCCGCATCATTGCTCTGGACGTCCAGCGCGGCCTCAAACTGCGGGCTGTCGAGCACCTGCACCATCTGCTCCGCGACGAATGGCTCAAGGAGCCTTGCCTGCACCGCCAGACGGCCACACCCGCGCGGAGCCCGGCAGGCGTAGCGTCGCTGACCTTGCCCGTCTCGGAGTGCGGAGAGCTTGGAGCCGCAGCGCCCGCAGTAGGTGAGCCCGGTCAGGTAGTAGCGACGGACAGTGGTATTACGGCTGCCTCTCGGCGCTGCAAGGACAGCGTGCAGCCGCTCCCATGTCGGACGGTCGAGCAGTGCGGGGATGCGGCCTGACCCGACCACCACTCCATGATGTTGCCGGTCACCAACGATGCGCGGGCTGGTGAGCATCCGCTTGAGGCTCGACACTTCCCAACTGCGGCCCGCCGGGTTGGTCTGTGTGCCAGGAGTCCTGACACCGCGGCGCTGCCAGTCGAGCACGATGCCCGACAAGCTCTCGCCACTTAGGATGCGTTCAGTGGCCTCACGCACGAGTGCCGCTTCCTCCGGCACGATCGCGGTCCAGTCCTTGTTGAGCCCAAACGCGCGGATGCCGCCACCGGGGCGGCCCGATTTGGCGATCTCCTTCATCTTGCTGCGGATGCGCAGGCTCATCGTCTCAGTCTCCAGCTTCGCCCACGTCACTGTCATTCGGAACATGGCTCGGCCCGTGGGGGTTTGCAGGTCAATGCCGGGGTCATTCAGGCTCACGATTGCGATGCCGCGGCTGTCGGCAAGGTCAAGCAGCCGCTCAGCCTCTTTGGGATGGCGCAGAAGCCTGTCGAGCTTGTAGCAGAGGATCGCATCGGCGCGGTGGCCGTTGCCCAGGTCGGACATCATCCGCTCAAAGTCCGGACGCTTGCGGCTAAGGTCGCTCGCGCCGTGGTCAGGATCTTCGTACGCCGCGAGTACCTGCCATCCATCGCGCTGAGCTCGCTCGCGGCAGTCCTGCAACTGTCGTTGCGTAGCGGTCAGCCCGTCGCTGGGCTCCTCATCGGCTTGGCTCAGACGAGCGTAGAGCACCACGGTTTGCGGGCTATTCATCGAGTTCCTCTCGTTGTCTTCTCAGCTCATCAGCCGAGCTTGGTCTTGGCCGACTATAGACCTGACGAGAGTGTCTCGGCAATCTTTAGGCTCCCCGCTGGAGCGACGCAAAGCACTGGTCCCGGTGGCGCCGTTGCGGCCGCGCGCTGGTCGGGCGCCAGTCTGCCAAGTCGTTCGACAACCGCCGGATGAAGGCTCACCCGGTGATGCTCGGCGCCGGCGCTCACCCGCCGATTGCGCCGCCCTGACCGTTTGTGGACAACTTCGCGCTCCGGTGTTCCGTCGAGTCGCGTAGGATCGTGACCGGGCCGCACCCATCCATACCACCGCGGCTGCCGAGGGGAGGACTCGTCGTGGTTTTCAACCGTCTCACCATAGGCCGGCGTCTGTCGTGGTTTGCCGCGCTTTCAATGCTTGCCCTCGTCGCCGTCGCGGCTCCTGGGGCAATCGCCAAGCCGGCAACGCCACCGGGCAGTGTCAATGTCCAGCTGCTGGCGATCAATGACTTCCATGGCACGCTCGAGGCATTGCCGGCCACGGCGAGTTCCGGGAACCGCGTCGGCAACCTGACGGACATCGACCCGAATCCGGCGGTCACGAACAACCAGTGTGTTGCGCCGACCTGCTATCCGGCCGGCGGTGTTGCCTACCTCGCCGATGCCATCAAGAACCTCGAGGCCACCAACCCCAACCGGACCCTGGTCGTCTCAGCCGGTGACAACATCGGCGCAACCCCGCTCCTGTCGGCCGCGTTCCACGATGAGCCGACAATCGAAGCGCTCAACATGCTTGGACTCGACATCTCGGCCGTGGGCAACCACGAGTTTGACGAGGGCGTAACCGAGTTGCTCCGCATGCAGAACGGCGGCTGTCATCCCGTGGACGGCTGCCAGACCGGCCATACCTTTGCCGGCGCGGACTTCCAGTTCCTCGCCGCGAACGTGGTTTACAAGAACAACGGCAAGTCCATCTTCCCCGCGTACAAGATGCGCAGCGTTGGGGGGGCCAAGATCGGCTTCATCGGCCTGACGCTTGAGGGAACGCCGCTCATCGTCTCTGCCAACGGCATCCAGTCTGTCAACTTCCTCGACGAGGCCGACTCGATCAATGCCGCCACCGCCGCGCTCAAGGCAAAGGGCGTGCACACGATCGTGGTCTTGCTTCATGAAGGCGGGGCACAGTCAGTTGGTCTGACGCCTAGCACCATCGACACGTGCACGGGTTTCTCCGGTGCCGTGGCCGGCATCGTTGCCCAGCTGGACGACGAGGTCGACATGGTCATCAGCGGCCATACCCACAACGCCTACAACTGCATGCTTCCCAACGCAGCCGCGCGGACCATCCCCGTGAGTAGCGCGTCGTCGTTCGGCCGCCTGGTAACCGACATCGACATGACCATCAATCGGTCGACTGACCAGCCGACCCTGATCAGCGTCGACAACAACATCGTTTTCCGGGACAACGCGGACGCAGACGAAGCCGCCCTGGTGTCGTACTACAAGACGGCAATCGCGCCCATCGCCAACGCGGTTGTAGGTTCAATCACGGCCGACATGGGCCGTTCCCTCACTCACCTGAGCGCCGCCGGTGAGTCCGATCTAGGCGACGTGATCGCCGACGCCCAGCTCGCCTACACGCAATCGGTGGGCGCCGACCTGGCGTTGATGAACCCGGGCGGCATCCGGAACGACCTTGCCTACCTGTCCTCGGCCGTCGGCGAAGGCGATGGCAACGTGACGTATGGCGAAGCATTCGCCGTCCAGCCCTTCAACAACCTAGTCGTGACCCAGGACATGACCGGGGCCCAGATCAAGGCCGTCCTTGAGCAGCAGTGGGCCGCGTGCACTCCGCCCGGCAGGTCGGGCGGCGCAACCGTGATCCTCCAGATATCAGGGGGCTTCACCTACAGCTATGACTCGGCCCAGCCATGCGGCAGCCGGATCTCCAGCCTGATGCTCAACGCCACGCCACTGGGCATGGCCACCACCTATCAGGTCACCATGAACAACTTCCTGGCGGACGGCGGCGATAGCTTCCCGGCGTTCACAGCCGGAACGAATCGCGTCTACGCCGCGGACTTCGACGTCGATGCCCTGGCGGCCTACTTGGGCGCTTACGGGCCGGTTGCGCCGGGTCCCATGAACCGCATCACCAAGCTGCCCTAAAGACTCAACTGGAGGCAACTTCACGGAACGGCCCCGTCGAAAGGCGGGGCCGTTTTCGCTGCTTCTCCGTAGCGCCGTTTCAGGCCCGGAGGGCCGAGCGGGCTAGCATCGCGGCGTGACCCCCCAACTCCAGGCGATGCTGGCCAAGCTGCCCACCAAACCTGGCGTTTACCTGCTCAAGGACAAGACCGGGCGCGTGCTCTACGTGGGCAAGGCGCAGAGCCTGCGCAATCGCGTGCGCCAGTACTGGCAGGCCAGCCGTGGCACGCAGGCGCCGCTCAGAATCGAGCAGGCGATCGACCGCGTGGCCGACGTCGAGTACACGATGGTCGACAGCGTGAGCGAGGCGCTGCTGCTCGAGGCGACGCTCATCAAGCGCCACCAGCCGCGCTTCAACGTGCGCCTCAAGGACGACAAGAGCTACCCATACATCAAGGTGACGCTGGGCGACGACTTCCCACGCATCGAGCGCACACGAAAGCTGCCCAATGACGGGAGCAGGTACTTCGGGCCGTATGCGAGCGCCAGCAGCGTGGACGAGGCGATGAACCTCATCCGCCGCCTCTTCCCGTTCCGAACATGCACGATCCCGATCAGCGAAGGCAAGCGCGCGCTGCCCCGGCCGTGCCTGCTGTACCACATCAAGCGCTGCCAGGGCCCGTGCATCGAGGCGATCTCCAAGGCCGACTACCGCGCCGACATCGACCAGGTGATGCTCTTTCTCGAGGGCCGATCGGAGCAGGTCGCCCGCCGGCTGCGCGAAGACATGACCAAAGCTTCCGAGACGACCGACTACGAGCGGGCGGCAGACATGCGCGACAAGCTGCGGGCAATCGAGCGGACGATGGAGTCGCAGAAGATGGCGGCCTTCGCGAAGACCGAGCTCGATGTGCTTGGCTACGCGCGGCAGGGCGGGGGCGCGGCCGTGCAGCTCTTCGCCATTCGCAACGGCACGACCGTCGCGCGCGACATCTTCCTGCTGGAGAACGTCGGCGACTCGCCGGATCAAGAGGCGCTGTCGGCGTTCGTCAAGCAGTACTACGCCGCCGCGTCATCGATCCCGCGGCGCGTCCTTGTCCCGTGGGCTTTGCCTGACGCGCAGGACCTCGTGGACTACCTTGAAGCACGGCGCGGTCACAAGGTCGCGATCGATGTCCCCCAGCGAGGTGAGCGGCGTGCGCTGATGCAGCTTGCCGAGCGGAACGCGTCAGAGACGCTGGCCAGCGAACAGGCGCGCTGGTTGGCCGACCAGGGCAAGACGCTCGCCGCGCTCGAGGAGCTGGCCGGCGCCCTGGGGTTGCCCGCCCCGCCCCTGCGCATCGAGTGCTACGACATCTCCACGATCCAGGGCACGAACACGGTGGGCAGCATGGTCGTCTTCGAGGAGGGCCGGCCAAGGTCCGGCGAATACCGACGGTTCCGCGTCCGGACGACGGCCGTGGCGCCCGGCCGGCCCGACGATTACGCGAGCCATCGCGAAGTCCTGCACAGGCGCTTCTACCGCGCGCTGGAGGCAGAGGAGGGGGCCGCTGAGGAGCTGCGCTGGCGACTGCCGGATCTCGTCGTGATCGATGGTGGCCTGGGCCAGGTCAACGCGGCCCGCGGCGTGCTCGACGAGCTGGGACTGCATGACCTGCCGGTAGTCGGCCTGGCCAAGGAACGCGAGGAGATATTCCTGCCCAACCTGTCCACGCCGCTCATCCTGCCGGCGAACTCCCAGGCGCTGTACATGATCCAGCGGTTGCGCGATGAGGCACATCGCTTCGCGATCACCTATCACCGCAAGCTGCGGGCCAAGTCGGCGATCAAGTCCGTGCTGGACGACGTGGCCGGGGTTGGGCCGGCTAAGAAGCGGGCGCTGCTGCGCGTATTCGGCTCGACCAGGCAGATGCGCTCCGCGACGGTCGACGAAATAGCCTCCGTACCGGGCATCAGCCGCTCCCTCGCCCAAACTATTCACGCCGCGCTCAACGGCTGACCTGAACCTCGGCTAACATCCCGCCCGGATGAGACGGTTCTTTCCCCTGCTGATCATCGTTGTCGGACTGGCCGCGTTCGCGATTGACTTCGCGCCCATTGCGCGGCCCTTCAGCGATCCGCCGACGCCCATCGACACCCGCCTGGGTCTCGATCTCCAGGGCGGCCTGCGCGGCGAATACCGCGCCATCCCCACGACCGATCACGCCGTCACGTCGGGCGACCTTGACACGATCCGCACGATCATCGAGAACCGCATCAACCAGTTCGGTGTGGCTGAGCCGGTCGTACAGACGCAGGGCACAGATCGCATCGTGGTAGAGATCCCGGGCGTGACCAACGAACAGGACGTGCGCAAGCTGATCGGCTCGACCGGCCGGCTCGACTTCGTGCCCATCCCCAAGGGCCAGACGGGCATCACCTCCGGCACGCTTCTCGGGACCGGGCTGCCCGCATGCCCTGAGAACCTCAACAGCATCGCCACACCGTGCGTCCTTTTCAGCGGCGATCAGATCGAGACAGCGAGTGCGGGGTTCACCGGCACGACCAACCAGCGCGCGGTGGACTTCACGCTCAAGGGCCCCGGCGCGACGCTCTTCGACAAGTTTGCGGCGATCGCCTTTGCCGGCACGAACAGCCCCAGCAACGAGCAATTCGCGATCGTCCTGGACGGCAGCGTGGTCTCTGCCCCGTCGGTCAACGCCCGCAGCTTTGGCGGCAAGGGTCAGATCTCGGGCAATTTCACAACATCGGCCGAGGTCAATAACCTGGTCACGGTGCTCAAGTACGGCGCCCTGCCGCTGTCAGTGGAAGAAGTCTCGTTCAGCAAGATCAGCGCGACCCTGGGCCTGAACTTTCTGCAGCAGAGCATCCTTGCCGGAGCGATCGGCATCGCCCTGGTCTTCATCTTCATGCTGCTCCACTACCGACTACCCGGGCTCATCGCCTGTATCGCCCTGATCTATTACTCACTCGTCGTCTACGCGATCTTCCGGTTGGTGCCGGTGACGCTCACCCTCGCCGGCGTGGCGGCCTTTGTGCTCTCGGTAGGCATGGCGGTCGACGCCAACATCCTGATCTTCGAGCGCACCAAGGAAGAGCTGCGCTCGGGCAAGACGCTCGTCTCGGCGATCGAAGCCGGCTTCAACCGCGCCTGGAACTCGATCTTCGACTCGAACATGTCGAGCATCATCACCGCCTCGATCCTGTTCTATTTCGGCTCGTCAACCATCCGCGGATTTGCGCTCGTGCTGATCATCGGCGTGCTCGTCTCGATGTTCACAGCGGTCACGCTCAGCCGCCAGATGCTGCGTTTCGTGGTTCATCAGCCGTGGGCACGCAAGGCGCGGTACTACGGCGTGGGCGAGGACGAGTTCACAGTCGCGACCGCACCGGTCCGCGGCCGCGCCGCGCGCGAGGCGTCAGCGCGTGTTTGACATCATCGGCAAGCGGCGCTGGTTCTACGCGTTCAGCCTGCTGATCACCATCCCGGGATTGATCTTCATCCTGCTGACGCCCATCACGGGCGGCAAGGAAGGGCTCAAGTTCTCGATCGACTTCACCGGCGGCACCGTCTGGGAGGTCCATTTCAAGGACGGCACGCCAACGGTTCCACAAGTGCAGACCGTCATGGCGGCGCAGAACCTGCCCGGCACGGCCGCGATCACCAATTCGAACAACAAGGACTACGTCCTCATCCGGACCATCCAGATTGGTCTGGCGGAGTTCCCGGTTGCGACCCCGGTTCCGTCAGCGTCCGCGACACCTGCCGCGAGTGGTTCACCCGCCGCGAGTGGTTCACCCGCCGCGAGCGGTTCACCCGCCGCGTCCGGCTCGGCCTCGCCCGCGGCCAGCGCGACTCCCACAGCCGCGCCGTCAGCGAGCCCCAGCCCGGCGCCTTCCGCGTCAGCGGGAGCGAGTGCCGGCGCGAGCCCGGCGCCTTCACCAAGCGAAAATCCGATCGGTTTGCCCACGGAAGGCCGACTGGCCGACCTGCGCTTCGCCCTCGAGCGTCAGTTTGGACCAATTGACGAGGTCCGCCAGGAGGCTTCGATCGGGCCGATCATCAGCGGCGAGTTGACCCAGCAGGCGATCATCCTGTTCGTTCTTGGATCGATCGGCATCCTCGCCTGGATGACCTTCCGCTTCGCCGACTTCCGCATGGGTGTGTCGGCATTGGTGGCCCTCGTGCACGACATCATCGTGGTCGTCGGTATCTTTGCGGTGTTGGGCACATTTGTCGGCCTGCAGATCGACGCCCTCTTCGTCACGGCGATGTTGACGGTCATCGGCTTCTCCGTCCACGACACGATCGTGGTGTTCGACCGGGTCCGCGAAAACAAGATCCGCCACTCAGGCGAGCCCTTCAGCGCCATCGTCAACCACAGCCTGCTGCAGACCGTGGGCCGGTCGCTCAACACCTCGTTGACGACGATCATGGTCCTGACCGCGCTGCTGCTCTTTGGCGCCGATTCGATTCGCTCGTTCGTATTCGCGATGGTCATCGGCATCATCTCCGGCACCTACTCCTCCATCTTCAACGCCAGCGCGCTGCTCGTGACTTGGCACGAGTGGAGCGAAGAGCGCCGCCAGCGTGAGTTCGCGACCGTCCGCGGTCGCTGATCGCATGGGCGCGGCCGGCCAGGGGGGGTACCTGGGTCGGCTGGGCGCCCGCATCGCTGTCGTTGGCACCTCGCTCTGCCTGGGCGTCGATCCCGATCCGGACGCACTGCCGGCCGGCTTTTCACGTGACCTGGCCGGGGTTGAACGCTTCGCCCAGCTGATCCTCGAAGCGGCCATGCCGCGCGCAGCCGCCGTGAAGTTCAACCTGGCCTTCTACGAGGCGTTTGGATCCGCGGGCATCGCTGCGCTGGAGCGGCTGCGCGCGCGAGTGCCTGCGGACGTGCCGTTCATCGCCGACGCGAAGCGGGGCGACATCGCCAGCACCGTCGCGCGTCAGACGGTGGCAATCTTCGATGCCCTGGGCGCGGACGCCGTGACGCTCAACCCGTACCTGGGACGCGACTCGCTCGAACCATTCCTGGCGCGCACCGATCGGTTCGCCTACGTGCTGTGCCGGACGTCGAACCCGGGCGCGGCCGAGTTACAGGGGCTGACCGTTGACGGCCAGCCACTCTTCCTTGCGGTGGCGCGGCGCGTCGCGCGCTGGGCAGATGACGGTGCGCAGGTGGGGTTGGTGGTCGGAGCAACCGCGCCCCAGGAGCTCGTTGAGGTGCGCGCGGCGGCGCCCGCATTACCGGTGCTCGTCCCCGGGCTGGGCGCGCAGGGCGGCGATCAGGCGGTCGTCCTCGCGGCAGGCCCCGCGCGATCAGGCAATGCCGCGCAAATTCGCGGCGGCGCACTACTCGTGAACGTGTCGCGCGGGATCGCGGCGGCCGCGCTTGAACACGCTGATCCGCAGGCCGCACTGGCCGAAGCCGCGGGCCGTTGGGCGACGACGCTGCAGTGCTAGGATTCTGAGGTGCCGTTCAACATCGGTCCGTTCGAATTACTGCTCGTGCTGATCCTCGCGCTGCTCGTCCTTGGACCGGGTAAGCTGCCGGAAGTCGGCAGCGCACTGGGCCGGACAATTCGCGAGTTCCGCAAGGCGTCGACTGACGTCGAGAACTCGCTCAGCGTTGATCCGTCAAAGGCGGCCGCTGCGCGCCCGGTCGGGCCCGTGGCAGAAAAGGCCCCGGACGCGGCCGAGGACAAGCCGGCTTCCTGACGCGCGCCGAGTCGATGGTCCGCGGCAGCGTGTCCGCGCCACATGACTGAGACCGCCATGGCCAATCAGCGGGTCGAGCCCAGCGACGGCAAGGTAATGACCGTCGTCGAGCACCTCTCAGAGCTTCGCCGGCGACTGTTCATCGGCATTCTGGCCGTGGTTTTGGGCGCGGGGGTCGGGTTCTTCCTGGCGCCAACCGCAATTCTCATCCTCAAGGCACCCATCAATGGGCCGCTCTATTTCACCGCGCCCAGCAGCGCCTTCTTCCTTCAACTCAAGCTCGCGCTGATGATGGGTGTGGCCCTGGCATCGCCCATCCTGCTCTATCAGCTCTGGGCATTCATCTCACCCGGCCTGACGCCACGCGAACGGCGGCTGGCGCTGCCGTGGGTGCCGCTTGGGCTGCTTTTCCTGCTGCTGGGCGTCGGCGTCGCCTACCTCATCCTGCCCTTCGCGGTGGGCTTCATGCTGGGCTTCGCGATCCCGGGTGTGATCGACCCGCTCATCACCGCCGATGCGTACTTCGGCTTCGTCACCAACATGTTCCTGGCCTTTGGCCTGGTGATGGAGTTCCCGATCGTGCTCGTGCTGCTGAGTCGGGTGGGCATTGTCAGCGCGGAGCGACTGCGTAAGAACCGGCGCTACGTATTCCTGGGGATCTTCGTCTTTGCGGTCGTGGTGACACCCGGTGGCGATCCCTACAGCCCCACCGTCATGGGCGCGGTCATGTACCTGCTGTATGAGTTCACCATCCGACTTGTCGCCC
>JBDTUR010000015.1:0-19491 GCA_040007635.1 Chloroflexota bacterium | reverse complement strand
TCGAACCTACGACCAATCGGTTAACAGCCGACCGCTCTACCACTGAGCTACGCCGGAACGGAGCGGCGCGAATTATAGGCGGCCGGCGCCGCTGGACGGCCGGCGTAGGCCCCGTGGGGTCTGCGGAGGTATCAATGGCACGAATTCATGGGCGATACGGCCCTATCGGTCGGCTGCCGGTCGGCCCACCCTTCCGTCAGGTCGCATGGCGACCGATTGAACTCATGAGTCGGAGGACTGCATGGGGCGCCAGTTCGTGGTCCAGCTCGATAACCGGCCGGGCGAGCTTGCTCACCTGGCAAGGGCGCTTGGCACACGCGGCATCAACATCACCCAGATCTCGTGCGCCGGCACAGGCAGTATCGCCTGCGCGTTCATGACCACGACGGAGGACGAGCAGACGCGCGAAGTGTTGCGGGGGCTGGGCCACGACTTCGTGGAGGGCGCAACGGTCGTGGTCGACGTGCTCGACCAGCCGGGTGGCCTGGCTGAAGTGGCCGAACGACTCGCGACCGCCGGCGTGAACATCCACGGCACGCTGTGCATTGGGCGCCGCGCCGGCGTCATCGAAATGGCTTTCGCCGTCGACGACGAGGCCAAGGCGAGAGCTGCGCTTGCTCAGGCCCAGTTGGCGGGCGTGCACTAGGACCGGCCTACGTCCCACCAGCCGCAGGCGTCGACGCTCAGCGCGACAGGCGAGCAGCAACCGGGCACCCGGAAAAGCAAGCGTTTTCTGGATGAGGTGACGGCGGTCGCAGCGACCAGCCCGGGCCTCGCGGCATGCATCCAATGTGGTACGTGTGGCGGCTCGTGTCCGTCCGGCCGGGACATGGACCACACCCCGCGGGCGCTGTTCGCGCTGATCCTCGCCGGCCTGCGCGACGAGGCGCTCGCAAGCAATACGCCGTGGATGTGCCTGTCGTGCTACTTCTGTTCCGTGCGCTGCCCGATGGGCATCCGCATCCCGGATGTGATGTACGCGGTCAAGGCCATCGCAACCCGTGAGGGCATCCAGCCCGAAAAGACGGGCTCCGATTTCTCGCGCACCTTCGTGGCCAACGTCGAGCGCTTCGGCCGGAGCTACGAGATGGGCCTCGTCGCGCAGCACTATCTGCGCCACTACCCGCTCCGACTGCCCGGCCTGGCGCCGATGGGCATAGCCATGGTCACCCGCGGCCGGATGGGCTTCGTGCCACACCGCATCCGCGGCCTTGCCGGACTGCGCGCGATCCTGGCGCGTGCGTCGGAGCTCGAGGCCGCGCAACTCGAAACGGCGCAGCTCGAGGTCGCCGACGGCCATGGCGGCACGCCATGAAGTCGTACCTTTATTACCCCGGCTGCTCGCTCTCCGGCAGCGCCCGCGCCTACGCCGCGTCGCTGGGCGCGATCCTGGAGCCGCTGGGCATCGAGTTGCATGAGATCGACGACTGGAACTGCTGCGGCGCGACCGAGTACCTGACGCTTTCGCCGCTGCGCGGCCAGGCCCTGATCAGCCGCAACCTGGCGCTCGCACAAGCGCAACGCGACGGCGCGCAGACGCTGGTTGCGCCGTGCAGCGCGTGCTACGTCAACCTGGCCAAGACTGACCGCTACTTCCGCGAGAACAGCGAGTTCCGCTCGCGGCTCAACGAGGTCCTCGCCGCCGACGGGCTGCACTACACGCCGGGCGCGGTCCGGGTGCGCCACCTCCTCGAGGTGCTGATCGAGGATGTTGGCCTCGACGCCATCGCCGCCGCCGTGACGCGGCCGCTCAACGGACTGCGCGTCGCGCCCTACCTAGGCTGCCTGGTGTCGCGGCCTGATCTCGACCGGCGCTGGGCGCTGCACGAGGAGCCACGCGAGCTGGACCGGCTGATGGCGGCGCTGGGCGCGGAGGTCGTGGACTTCCCGGCGCGCACCGCCTGCTGCGCCGGTCACATGACCCAGATCAGCCCAGAGGTGGCCTGGGATCTGCTACGCCGAGTCATCGAGCCGGCCGATCACGCAGGGGCCGACCTACTGGTGACGGTCTGCCCGATGTGCCAGATGAACGTCGACTCCTTCCAGGGCGAGATGGACCGCCACCTGGGCCTGCGCTACCACATGCCCATCCTGTTCTTCACCCAGCTCATCGGCCTCGCACTCGGGCGGCCTGCGGCAGAGCTCGGCATCGGTAGCGAGGTCGTCTCTGCGGCCCAGGCCCTGGCCCGCATTGGCGTGGAGGTTCCGCCGCCGACCGAGCCCCCGGTTGAAAGCGGGCATGAGCCGCGGCGCCAGAAGCGGCCCACAGGCCTGCCGATGCCCGAGCCGCTCGAGGTCCCACGGTGACCGAGCCGACGCCGGACTTGATGCCCCGCACCGGTGTCTACGTCTGCCACTGCGGCACCAACATCGCCGCGACCGTTGATGTCGCCGAGCTGAGTCACTACGCCGGCCAGCAACTGGCGCAACAAGGGGTCGTCGTCAGTCGCGACTACCCGTTCATGTGCTCCAGCTTGGGCCAGGGGATGATCGAGGACGACATCCGCGAGCTGGGCCTGGAGCGCGTCGTGGTCGCCGCCTGCTCGCCGCACATGCACGAGAAGACTTTCCGCGGCGCCTGCCAACGAGCGGGACTCAACCCCTATCTGTGCGAGCTGGTGTCGATCCGTGAGCAGGTGTCGTGGGTCCACACCGATCGCGCCAAGGCGACTGCGAAGGCCAAGGCGATCGTCGCAAGCGGGGTGCTGCGCGTCGGCCAGCAGGTGCCGCTCGAGCCGCTCCACGTCCCGATCAACCCGGCCACGCTGATCGTGGGCGGCGGCATTGCCGGCATCTCGGCCGCGCTCGAGATCGCCGACGCGGGCTACCCGGTCCACCTGGTCGAGCGCCAGCCGTCGATCGGCGGGCACATGGCCCAGTTCGACAAGACGTTCCCCACGCTCGACTGCGCGGCGTGCATCCTGACGCCCAAGATGGTCACCGCCGGCGGCCATCCCAACGTCACCCTCCACACCTGGAGCGAGGTCACCGAGGTAAGCGGCTACGTCGGCAACTTCACGGTCAAGGTGCTCCACCGGCCGCGCTACGTCGACACGGACCTTTGCACCGGTTGCGGCATCTGCGAGGAGAAGTGTCCGCGCACGGTGGTCGACACTGCCTTCGCCGCTGGCCTCGGCTATCGCAAGGCGATCTATCGGCCATTCCCGCAGGCCGTTCCAAAGTACCCCGTCCTCGATCGCGACAACTGCACCTTCTTCGACAACGGTAAATGCAAGGCGTGCGAGAAGCTCTGCCCGCCCCAGGCGATCCGGCTCGACCAGCAGCCCGAGGAGGTGACCCTCCAGGTCGGCAACATCGTGCTCGCGACGGGCTTTGAGCCGTTCGACGCGCGACGCGTTGAGCCGTACGGCTATGGCCGCTACCCGAACGTCTTCACCAGCCTCGAGTTCGAGCGCATGAGCAACGCCTCCGGACCGACCGGCGGCAAGATCGTGCTGCGCGATGGCGTGACCGAGCCCAACGCGGTCGCGATCATCCATTGCGTCGGCAGCCGCGACTCAAACTTCAACAAGTACTGCTCGGCGATCTGCTGCATGCAGAGCATGAAGTTCGCCCACCTCGTGCGCGAGCACACCGACGCGACGGTGTACGAGTGCTACATCGACATCCGCGCGCCGGGCAAGGCGTTCGACGAGTTCTATGAGCGCGTTCAGGCGGAGGGAACGCAGTTCATCCGTGGTCGCGTCGCGGAGGTGACGGACGTGCTGCGCCGGCCCGAAGAGGCGCACCAGGACGGCCGGCTCATCGTCCAGGTGGAGGACACACTCGCCGGCCGGCAGCGGCGCATCCCGGTCGACATGGTGGTCCTCTCGGTCGGCCTGGAGCCGCAACCAGATGCGCAGGCAACCGCGCGGCTGTTCGGGATCACCTGCTCCAGCCAGGGCTGGATCATTGAGCGCCACCCCAAGCTGGACCCGGTGGCGACGATGACCGAGGGCGTGTTCGCCGCCGGCTGCGCCCTGGGTCCGCGCGACATCCCGGCCTCCGTCGCTTCCGGGGCGGCGGCCGCGGCACGCATCCTGGGACGCATCGCCCAGGGGGAGATGGCGCTCGAACCGATCGGCGCGGTCATCGACGCGGAGCGCTGCTCCGGCTGCCGCATCTGCAACGACCTGTGCCCGTTCAGCGCGATCACCTTCGACGCTCCAGCCGGCCTGTCCGAGGTCAATGCGGCGCTGTGCCAGGGCTGCGGCGTGTGCGTCGCGGCCTGTCCGGCAAACGCGATCAGCGCGACCGGTTTCACCAACGACCAGATCGTGGCCCAGATCGAGGGCCTGTTGGGCGATCACGTGGCGGTGCCGGCATGAACGACCTCGCGGCACAGTCGACGTACGAGCCGGTCATCCTGGCCTTCACCTGCAACTGGTGCAGCTACCGCGCCGCCGACCTGGCTGGCACGGCGCGCATCAAGTACCCGCCCAACGTCCGCCTCGTGCGCCTGATGTGCAGCGGCCGGCTCGACCCGATGTTCGTGCTCAAGGCATTCGCCAGCGGTGCCGACGCAGTGATCATGACCGGCTGCTGGCCGGCTGACTGCCACTACCGCGTCCAGAACGTCAAAGCCCTTCGTCGCTTCCAGCTGTTGCGCCGCGTGCTCGAGCGCCTGGGGATCGAGCCGGCGCGCTTCCAGCGCGTCTACGCCAGTGCGGCGGAGGGGCAACAGCTGGCCGAGGCATTCACGCGCATCGTTGACGAGGTCCGGCCGTTGGGCGCGCTCAACTGGGGACGGGCCGGCGCACTGGAGTCTGGTCCGAAGCCTGCGCCGGAGCCGGAGAACCAGGCCCAGCAGCAGGTGCCGGCATGAACTCGAAGCCGGCTCGGAAACACCGCTTCGCCATGTACTGGGCATCTGCCTGTGGCGGCTGCGACATCGCCGTGCTCAACCTGCACGAGGCGATCCTGGACTTCGCCGAGCGCTTCGAGATCGTGTTCTGGCCCGCGGTCATGGACGCCAAGTACGCCGACGTCGAGGCGATGGCTGACGGGTCGATCGACGTGACTCTCTTCTCCGGGGGCATCCGGACGCAGGAGAACGCGCACCTGGCCCGGCTGCTGCGCGCCAAGTCGGCCATCCTGGTTGCCTTCGGCTCGTGCGCCAATGAGGGCTGCATCCCGGGCTTGGCCAACCTGGCCACAACGGACGAATTGCTGACGGCCGCCTTCGAGGGCCCGAGCACCGACAACCCCGACCACCTCCGCCCCAGCCCGGCCTTCCGCGCGCCGGAGGGCGAGCTCGAGCTGCCTGCGCTGCGACCGCTGCTGGCGACGCTCGACCAGGTCGTCGAGGTCGACTATCGCGTCCCCGGCTGCCCACCGGAGAGCGAGCGCATCGCCGAGGTGATTGGTCTCGTGGGCGCGGCGCTCGACGGCACCGCGACACTGCCGCCGCGCGGCTCGATCCTGGGCGCGGGGTGGTCGACGGTGTGCGACGAGTGCCGGCGCGACCGCAACTCCAAGCGCATCGCGTCGTTCACGCGCCTGCCACTGCTCGTCTCGGTCGACGCAGACGTGTGCCTGCTCGAGCAAGGCCTGCCGTGCAATGGCCCAGCGACGCGCGACGGCTGCGGCGCGAAGTGCCCGCTTGCCGGCGCTCCGTGCATCGGTTGCTACGGCCCGGCCGATGGGGTGGCTGACTTCGGCGCGCGGCTGCTCTCGGCGTTCGCATCCGTGGTCGACGCCAACGAGCCGGAGCAGATCGACGCCATCCTCGACGGCCTGCCCGATCCAGTCGGCCAGTTCTACCGCTTCAGCCTGGCCGGCTCGTTGCTGCGCGGAGCGCGGGAGGCCCACCGATGACCCGCCTGACGATCGATCCCATCACCCGCCTCGAGGGCCACGGCAAGATCGAGATCTTCCTGGACGCTCAGGGTGACGTGGAGCGCACCTACTTCCAGGTGCCCGAGCTGCGCGGCTTCGAGTCGTTCTGCGTGGGCCGGCCGGTGGAGGAGATGCCCACACTTACCAACCGCATCTGCGGCGTGTGCCCGGAGGCCCATCACCTGGCGGCGGCCAAGGCGGCGGACGCGGTCTACGGCGTGACGCCTCCTCGCGCCGCTGTGCTCCTGCGCGAGCTCATGTACTGCGCCTTCTACGTGACCGATCATACGACGCACTTCTACGCGCTGGGCGGCCCGGACGTGATCGTCGGTCCCGACGCTCCGGTTGCCGACCGCAACATCCTGGGGGTGATCCGCAAGGTCGGGCTCGAGGTGGGCGGCCGGGTGATCGAGACGCGCCGCGGCGGCCACCGGGTGGTCGAGCTTATCGGCGGCCGGCGCATCCATCCGTGCACCGCGGTGCCGGGCGGCATGACCAAGGGCATCACCGCCGACGAGCGCGCAGAGATCGAGGCGATCGCCCGCCAGATGCTCGACTTCGCAGCTTTTTCGAACGAGCTCTTCGGTTCGCTCATCAACGACGGCCCGACGCGCGACCTGGTGCTGGGCGACCTGTTCCGCCACGAGACCTACTACTCGGGCCTGGTCGACGACAAGGGCCGCGTGGCGTTGTACGACGGGCGCATCCGCGTCGTCGCGCCGGACGGCACCGAGCACGGGACTTATGCGCCGGCCGACTACCGCGACTGGATCGCCGAGCACGTTGAGCCGTGGACCTACCTCAAGTTCCCGTACCTCAAGAAGGTCGGGTGGAAGGGTTTCGTCGACGGGGTCGACTCGGGCGTATACACCGTCGCGCCGCTGGGCCGCCTCAATGCCGCAACGGGCATGGCCACGCCGCGAGCGCAGGCCGAGTACGAGCGCTACTTCGCCACCCTCGCGCCGGCCACGAATGGCCACCGCCAGCTGGTCCACCAGCGCGGCGCGATGCACTGGGCGCGGCTGATCGAGATGCTCTACGCGGCCGAACGGATGCTCGAACTGGTGGCCGATCCAGACATCACCTCGCCCGACGTGCGCGCCGTGCCGACGCAGACGCCGAGCGAGGGCGTGGGCACGGTTGAGGCGCCGCGCGGCACCTTGACCCATCACTACTGGACAGACTCGAACGGCATCGTGACGCGGGTCAACCTGATCGTCGGCACGACCAACAATCACGCGCCGATCGCGATGTCCATCGACCGTGCGGCACGCGGGCTGATTCGCCATGGGGTCGTCGTCGATAACGGGCTGCTCGACCGGATCGAGATGGCCTTCCGCGCATACGACCCGTGCTTTGGTTGTGCCACGCACAGCCTGCCCGGTGAGATGCCACTCGAGGTCGTCATCCGCGACCACGGCGGGGAGACAGTCGGTGTGCTCCGTCGGGGCGACTGACGATCGGCCGGTCACGCTGGTCCTGGGGCTGGGCAACCCCATCCTGGGTGATGATGGGGTGGGCTGGCGGGTGGCAGAAGAGGTCGAGCGCCGCTTGATCACCGCTCCATGGCTCGGCTGCTTGGCCGGGCCGGTGGAGGTCGACCGGCTGGCGGTCGGTGGCCTGGCCATCATGGAGCGGCTCGTGGGGCAGCAGCGCGCCGTGCTTATCGACGCGGTACTCGACGGGCGGCCGCCGGGGACGATAGCGGTTGGCACATTGGCAGAGACCGATAGCCGCCTCAGCGGCCATCTCGACTCGGCCCACGACGCCACCCTTAACGCGGCGCTCGACGTGGCCGTACGGCTGGGTGCGCCGCTGCCCGACGAAATACGGGTCGTCACGGTCAGCGCTCGGCGGGTACTCGAGTTCGACGAGCACATGACGCGCCCCGTCGCAGACGCCGTCAGCCGCGCGGCCGACGAGGTGATGGCTCTCCTGGGCCAGCCCGTCGCGATGCCTGCCTGATGCACGAGGTTGGCGTCGCGCGCCGCTTGGCGGAGGTGGTCAACCAACGTGCGGCTCAGGCCGGCGCGGCGCACGTTCGCGCCGTGCACATGGAGATCGGCGAGGAGTCGGACGTGGCCCCGGGGTCGCTCGAGCTGTACTGGCCCGACGTGACACGGGACACGCCGGCTGAGGGTGCCCGCCTGCTGTTCGTCGCTCCGCCGGACGAACCCTTTGCGTGTCGCGTGGTGGCGATCGACGCCGACTGATCACTCTCACGCGGGCGGCGCAACGGTCGCCCTGACATACTGCCTGCCTGATGGGCCTGATCAGCGTCGACCAGTTGGCGGTGCGTCTGGACCGCGATGACGCGACGCACCGCCTGCGCGTTCTTGACGTCCGCTGGTATCTCAACAAGCCCGATGCCGGCCGCGCTGCTTACGACGCGGGCCACATCCCGGGCGCGATCTTCGCCGATCTTGAGACCGACCTTTCCGATCCGGAGGGCGTGGGCGCGCCGGGCCGCCATCCCCTGCCTACGCCCACCGCGTTCCGCACGCGGATGGAGGCATTGGGGATCGGTAGCCAGATGCTCGTGGTCGCCTACGACGACACCGGCGGGACCACCGCCGCGCGGCTGTGGTGGATGCTCGACAACCTGGGCCATCGCGGCGGCGCGGCGGTGCTGGACGGCGGACTACAGGCGTGGACCGCGGCGGGGTTACCGCTCAGCACAGACGAGCCGCGCTACATGGCGGCGACATTGGAGTTCGCGGGCGAGTGGCACCACATCATCAAGCGCGACGATCTCGCCGCGCGGCTCGACTTCATGACGGTGCTCGATGCGCGCGCGGGCGAGCGCTATCGCGGCGAGACCGAGCCGATCGACCTCATTCCCGGGCACATCCCGGGCGCCGTGTCCGCACCAGCGACCGGCAACCTCGATGCGAGCGGTCGGTTTCTGGCACCGAACGAGCTCCGGGCGCGGTTCGCGACGCTGGCCACGGGCAAGCCTTTCGTCACTATGTGTGGCAGCGGAGTCGTCGCCTGCCACAATGCGCTGGCCATGCGCCAAGCCGGCCTGTCCGACCCGATCCTCTACGCAGGCTCGTACAGCGACTGGACCCGCTCAAGCATGCCCACCGAACCACAAACGAGCGAGTACCAACGATGAGTGATCAGCGGCCCGTTCCCGTTATCCGCGGTGAGCGCATCTACCTGCGCCCGGGCGAGCGGTCGGACATCGCCAACTTCGTCCGTTGGCTAAGCGACGGCGAGACGGCGTCATTCCTGAGCATGCGCGCGCCGCTGAGCGTGGCCATGGAAGAGAAGTGGTTCGAGAACATGCTCGAACACCAAGGCAAGGACGCTTACCACTTCGTCATCTGTCTGATTGATGGCGACCGCCCCATCGGCACCCTGGCCCTCTTCGCGATCGACCACGTCAACGGCAACGCGGGCATAGGCGTTTCGATCGGGGAAAAAGAGTTGTGGGGTCAGGGCCTGGGCACCGATGCGACGAACGCGATCATCGATTTCGGCTTCGGCATGCTGCGCCTTGAGCGGCTGTGGCTGGAGGTGTACGACTTCAACAAGCGTGCCCGGCGCTCGTATGACAAGTGCGGCTTCACCCTCGAGGGCGTCGAGCGCCATGGCGTCTACAAGCAGGGCCGCCATATCGACGTTGAGCTGATGTCGATGCTGCGCAATGAATGGGCGGCGCTGCCGCGCAAGAAGTCGTGGGAGATCAGCGAGTGAGCCAGCCCGAACCGCATTCGGATGTTGCCGAGCCGCTGGCTATTCTGCGGCGCACGCCAGATGTACTGCGTGCCCTCCTCTACGGCTTGCCCGACTCCTGGACGGACACCCGGGACACGCCCGACGGATGGCTGCCACGCGACGTCGTCGGCCACCTGATCAGCGGCGAGCTGAGCAATTACCTCGACCGCGCCAAACGGATCATGGAGCACGGCACCAGCCTTGCGTTTGACCCCTTCGACCGCTTCGAGATGATCGAGCGGGACCGCGCTGCCACGCTCGACGAGCTGCTCGATCGCTTCGCCGCGCTGCGTGCCAAGAGCCTGGCTGAGTTCGAGACGATGGTCAGCGATGTCGATCTCACGAAGCGCGGCCTGCACCCGGCGATGGGTGAGGTGACACTCGACCAGCTGCTCAACACCTGGGCGGTGCACGATCTGGACCACACGGTGCAGGTTTTCGCTGGCCTGGCCGGCTCACACGACGCTGACGTTGGGCCGTGGAAGCAGTACCTGGGCATCCTCCTGCGCCGGACCGACCCCGCGGCTGTTCCGGGTTGAAGCGCGCGACCTAGCGCGGCTTCGCTGCCTGGAGCGTCGCGAGGCTGATGATCGCCGAACCGCCCGGGTTCAGCCCGGCGCCAAGCCTGCCCAACGCAGTCGCGCCGCGCACCGGGAATGCCTCGTCGAGAGCGGCCCTGAACTCACGCTTGAAGAGTCGCGCCTGGCGCGTGTCGGGCAGCAGGATGATCACGCCATCGACCCCACCGTCACGAGTCTTCAGGGCCAACCTTCGCAGCAATGCCTGGCCGTCGATCGGGTTCATCTCGCATTCGACCCCGTACCGCCAGCCGGATCCACGAATCATCGCGTCCCACGCTCGCTGGTCACCCGGGTTTGGAAGAGGCACCTCCAATGCCCAACCTAGCGAGACGTGGAGTGCCGCGTGTAGCAGCTCAATCAGCTGCGCATGCCGATGATCACGAATTGGCGGCCCGCCTGGATAGGCACGCACGGCCAGGTCAAGCCCGACGACCGCGCACACGCGGGCAAGGGTGATGACCGCTACCCAGTGTGCTTCCCCGCGTTCAATGCGCGTCAATTCGGATGTTGAAATACCGCACGCTCGAGCCACCGAGGCCGCACTCAAGCCCAGCTGCGTTCGGGCCAAGCGGATTTCCTTGCCGATGAGTCGGACCGCTTCGCGGCCTTTCGACGTGCCGCGATGGACAGCGCGCTGCTTCACGACCATGCGCGGCAGTCTGGCGCGCACGGTGTAGGCCCGCCTTATCTGGGCCTTGGCACCCAATTGCTCGTGGTGCGAGCGAATACGCCGAGAAGAGGGGACGATCCGGTCATTTGGCTCGTCCCACGGACGAAATCAACCGAATCCGGCCCGATCTCCCGCCAGTACACAGCTTTCGGGCGGCGTTCTGGCGTACTCGCTCGTGGGGCGAGCAGCGGGCCCAACTGCCCAAGGGATCTACTCGAGGTAGTCCTTGAGCTTGCGGCTGCGCGACGGGTGGCGCAGCTTGCGCAACGCCTTGGCCTCGATCTGGCGGATGCGCTCGCGGGTGACGTTGAACTCCTTGCCCACTTCCTCGAGTGTGCGGGCGCGGCCGTCCTCGAGACCGAAGCGAAGTTGGAGCACGCGCCGCTCACGGCCGCTGAGCGAATCGAGCACCGCCTCCACCTGCTCCTTGAGCAGCTGGTGCGACGCCGCCTCAGCCGGGGCGAGTGCGGCTCGGTCCTCGATGAAGTCGCCCAAATGGGAGTCCTCTTCCTCGCCGATCGGCGTCTCGAGCGACACCGGCTCCTGCGAGACCTTGATGATCTCGCGCACCTTGTCCGGAGTAACCACCACTTCCTGGCCCCGCGACATGGCCTCAGCGATCTCCTCAACCGTGGGCTCGCGGCCGAGCTCCTGCAACAGGCCGCGTGAGACGCGGATCAGGCGGTTGATCGTCTCAACCATGTGCACCGGGATACGGATCGTCCGCGCCTGGTCGGCGATGGCACGCGTGATGGCCTGGCGGATCCACCAAGTGGCGTAGGTCGAGAATTTGAAGCCCTTCTCGTAGTCGAACTTCTCGACTGCGCGGATCAGGCCGATGTTGCCTTCCTGGATGAGGTCCAGGAACGACATGCCGCGGCCGATGTACTTCTTCGCAATCGAGACGACGAGGCGCAGGTTGGCGCTCGTCAGCTGCTCGCGGCCTTCCTTGCCGTAGCGCACGAGCACGCCGCGCCGGTCGCGCGGCTTGAGCGACATGTCCTGCTCGGGCACCCAGCCCATCTCGGCCAGCAGGTCGGCGTCCTTGCCACCGTAGATCCAGCGGCGCAGAGCTTCCCAGGCAATGCCGCGCGACCAGTCGTAGACCGCCCGGATGGCCGGATTGTCGTGCGTCTCCGCGTCCGTTGAGTGGGCCGCGCGGAAGGTGAAGTCGACCAGCGTCACAAAGGCATCGCGGCCGGGCTTCTCGTTATACGCCTTGACGATGTGGCTCGTTTCCTTGAGCGCCGCCTTGGCGTTCTCACCCTCGACCGACTTGCCGGCCTTGATGAAGTGGAAATCAGGCGTGGCCTGGAGCAGCCCGTCCTTTTCGGCCGCCTTGAACGCACCGATCACGATGCGGTCGCTCTCCTCGCGGTACGGCAGCCGATGCTGCGGGTGCTTGGTGCGCGATTTCAGTTCGGTCTCGTTGCGCGTCCACTCCCACAGCGAGAGCACGGCCTTGTGCGGCTCATCAACCATCTGCTCGCCGAGCTCGATCGCCTTGGCGAGGACGACCTCTTCCTCGGCGTTGAGCAGCGGCACCTTGCCGATCTCCTTGAGGTACATCCGGACCGGATCGTCGATGCCGATCATGTCGGCCGCGATCGCGTCCAGCTCCTCCGCCGTTGGCTCGTCGGCTTCCTTGGGATCGAGCTTGGCGGGTGGTTCCTCCCACGGGGTCTGGCTGCCGTCGGTGTCGATCGGCACTGCCACGCCGAGCTCGGCAGCGGCCGTCAGGCCGTCGCCGGGAGTCTCATCAAGCTCGTCTTTCTGATCGTTCAGGTCGTCATCGCGCCGGCGCTTGCCGCGCTCGAGCACGCTTGCAACCAGAAGCTTGTCGCTGTCCATCGTTATCCGTTACCTCCGCTGGCGGCCGCGCTGGCGGCCGTGGCTCGTTGTCGTCGTTGGGTTAGAACTGTGTTTGTCTGTCGGTGGCGATCCAGTGCGAGGCGCCGCGCCTTAAGATCGATCACGTCTCTCAGAAGCCGTTCCGCGGCCGGCCGGTCGCCATCCGCCTCCGCCTCGCGGATGTCGAATTCCTTGGCGCCGATCTCCTCATCGAGCCTGTTGCGGCGCAGCGTCATAAGGCTCTGATCGAGCGCCTGGCGCAGCGCGTCCTCGTCCTCGGGAAGCGGCTCGGGATCGGCGTACATGGTGCGCACGATGCCGGCCAAGATGGGGTCGAGCGACTCCGCAAACGCCGCGCGGTCAAAACCGGCCGCGGGCGTGTCCTGGAGCCGCGTCCAGATCTCGCGCGCGGGCGTGCTCGCGAACTCGATGTCCGTGGGCGCGTCAACTGCGTCGCGGGCATATGGCCGCATGAGGAGCAGCCGCAGAAGGCTGAACTCGGAGCGCTTCAACAGGCTTGCGACGGCCTGCGGATCGAGCGCGTCCGGGCTCGACAGTACGGCCTCCAGATTGATCTTTGAGCCGACGTGCGCCTCAGCCGGCCGACCCACCACCTTGGCCGCCTGTTCGGGCCGACGGAGCTCTTCGAGCAACACCCGCTCCTCTACGCCGCTGCGCCGCGCCAGCAGCTGCAGATAGCCATCTCTCTGCGTGGGGTTGGTGACCCGCCGGATGGTGGGCATGACTGCGGCAACGAGCTTGTCGCGTCCGGAGAGAGTACGTGGGTCGTGACGCTTGGCGAAGTGGTCGATCAGGTACTCGACGATGGGTTGCGGCTCGTTTGTGGCCTGCCGCCACAGCGCCGGGTCGTCGCGCATCACCTCGTCCGGGTCGCGCTTGTCGGGCAGGCGGATCACACCGACATCGGTTAATCGGCCCTTGTGGGCACTGCGCTCGATCTCACCGACAAGCGCTGACAGCTCGGTCGCGCCAAAGGTTGCGGCACCCTGGCCCGCGGCATCGACGTCGTAGGCCAGCGCGATTCGCGGCGCGTAGCGCGTGACGAGCTCGATCTGGGCCGGCGTCAGCGCCGTGCCAAGCGTGCCAACAACGTTCTCGAAGCCCTGCTGGTGGGCCATCAGCGCGTCCGTATTGCCCTCGACCAGGACGGCCATGCCTTCCTTGCGAATAGCACCCTTGGCACGGTCGATCAGATACAGGGTGCGGCTCTTGTCGAACAGCAGAGTTGCTGGCGAGTTCAGGTACTTGGGCCCGCGGTCGCGCCCGTTGGCGTCTTTCTGCTCACCACCGACGATCCGCCCGCCCAGGCCCGTCGCGTTACCGGACGCGTCACGGATGGGGAAGATGATCCGGCCGCGGAAGCGGTCGTAGACCCCGCGCCTCCCCTGGCGGCGCGAAACGAGGCCGGCCGCCTCAAGCTCATCCACGTTGAAGTCGCGCTTCTCGATGAGCGCTTTGCTGAGCGTGTCCCACGCGTCGACCGAATAGCCCAGCAGATGGGCGCTGATGGTCGCGTCCGTGAAGCCGCGGCCGCGCAGGTAGTCGAGCGCCGGCTGGCCGTGGTGGCTCTCGGTCAGGATGCGGTGGTAGAAGGCGATGGCACTGTCGAGCGCGTCGCGCAATCGCTTGCGACGCGCGTCTTCACGCGACGTGCGCTCGCTGATCTCGACGCCCGCCCGGCCCGCGAGGCGTCGCAAGGCCTCCGGAAAGTCAATGGAGTCGCGCTCCATGACGAAGTTGAAGATGTCCCCGCCGCGACCGCAGCCGAAGCACTTCCAGGTTTCGCGCGAAGGCGTGACCGTGAACGACGGCGTCTTCTCACCGTGGAATGGGCACAGACCCTTAAAGCTCGCGCCAGCCTTGCGCAGCTGGACGCTTTCGCCGATCAGGTCGACGAGGTTGAGCTTCTGTTTGACTTCAGCGGCGACGCCAACAGACGACGTGGCGGGTGACCTCCTGGGGATGCGCGACCTGCCGGACACACGAAGCGCCTTGTCAAGACTTGACAAGGCATCCGTGCGGAATTCTACCCCTTGACAAGCCCTGTTGGCAAGCCTTGTCAATACTCGGAGGGAGTATTGACGACTCGCCGCGCGGTGCGCGCACGCACCGCCCGGTTCGTTGATCGCGTGCCGCCGGCGGACCATTGCCCCCCCGAAAGACCCGTTCGACCTATCGGAGATCCGCACCTTTGGGGTCACCATTGCCACCTCAGTTAACACCCGGCCCGGGGGAGGCCAACAACAGGTGAACATAGTGGCCCGTGCGCCGGCGATACCCACGCCCGACCCCGATACCCACGCCCGACCCCAGGTTCGGCGCGCTCAGGGTAGTGGCGGCTGCATGGATCGCAGACCGAGCGACCCTCGTCTTGAGCGGCAGTATTGCCCTCCTGACCATGATCATCTTTGTTGTCCGGCGGCCGGCCGATGCTGCCAGCGGCTGGATAGAGATTGGCGTGATGGCACTCGTTGGCCTGCTCTTCTTTCGTGCCCGTGAGGCCGCACGGATCGCAGCCACCCGGACCAGCCAGGTCGGCGTACTCATGGCCAACGCGGCCGATGCGCTCGCCGTCGTGGGCGCCGGCGGTGAGATAAAGTTCGCCAACCCCGCCGCCCAAAGGATCTTTGGCGTGTCCGCGGCCGACTCTGTAGGCAGGCCGGTGCTCGACTTCTTCGATCGTGTCCACCCAGACGAGCACCCGGCGCTGGAGCGGCGCCTCCGAACCGTGATTGCCAAATGGGGCGCGGTGGACACCGCATTGGTGCAAATGCGCGGCGCCGATGGTGACTTCCGTTCGCTCGTGGTAACGGCGTCGAACCGGTTGGGTGACCCGGCCGTGAAGGGCGTGGTGCTCAATATCCACGACGTAACCGAAGAAACCCGGGCTAGCGCCGGCCTGCGCCGGCTTGAGGCTGCGATGGCCCAGGCGTCGGATGCCGTCGTCATCGCCGACAGCCATGCCAACATCGAGTACGTCAACCCGGCGTTCGAGTTGACCACGGGCTACAGCCTGGCCGAGGTGGTGGGTCTGAACCCGCGCTTTCTGCAGAGCGGTACCCAAAAGCCCGGCTTTTACCGTGCGATGTGGGCCACTCTGACGGGCGGTCAGCCGTGGACATCCGAGTTCGTAAACAAGCGCAAGGACGGGTCGACATACGTGGCTGAAGCCGTCGTATCGCCCATCCGAGATGCGTCAGGCGCAGTCACGGGCTATGTGAGTGTCAGTCGGGATGTCACGGCAGAGCGGGAACAGGTCGAGCAAGCCGCGCTACTGGCGCGCCAACGAGCGACCGTCAGGGAGACGATCCGAAAGATAGACGGCCGACAGCCAATCGAAACCATCGCCCAGACTCTTTGCAGCCAGGTGCTTCAATTGCCGGACCTCGCAACCGCGGCGTTGGTCGTGTTCGAGCTCGACGAGCGAGCGATGCCGTATGGCATCGCGACCGTGGCCGGCAACGTGCCGCTCCGCCAGCTGCCCAAGGCGCGCGCACAGCTCATCCGCCAGCGTGCCTCCGGCGGGCCTTGGATCGAAGCCTGGGAACCAGGGACAACCCACCCCTACACCAGCATGCTCAACCGCCTGGGTGTCAAAGCGAGTGCCTACGTGGCCATCCGGGACGGGGCCGACATGGTGGGCTACCTGGTCATCACTACGGCTGCCCAAAACGCTGAGGCAGTGCTTACGGACGCGCTCCCAGCACTCGTCGAGATCGCCGACATTTGCGCCACCATCCTTGGTCCCCAAATCGCCCAGCGAACAGCCAGGGACGCGCATCGACAGCGCCTGCTCCAGATCGCGGACGGAGTCGAGTTCTTCCCCGTGTATCAGCCGCTGGTCGACCTGGCAACTGGGGCGAATGTCGGCTTCGAGGCGCTGACGCGTTTCAATGATGGCGTAGTTCCGGACGTTCGCTTCGCTGAGGCGCATGCCCTGGGTGTCGGGCCACGACTCGAGCTTGCGGCAATCAACGCTGCCCTGGCGGGCGCCAGAAGCCTGCCCGTCGGTGCATGGCTGAACATCAACGCGTCGCCCGCCGTGATCCTGGATTCGGGCGTGGAGCTCCGAAGGCTGATCGCAGAAAGCGATCGCGAGATCGTGCTGGAAGTGACTGAGCACACCGAGATCACCGACTACGCGGCCTTCCGCCGGGCTGTCCATGAGTTGGGCCTACGGGTGCGGCTGGCCGTCGACGATGCTGGGGCGGGATTCGCCAGCCTCCGTCACATCGTCGAGCTCAAGCCATCGTTCGTGAAGCTCGACCGCCAGGTCATCAGTGGGATTGACCATGACGACGCGCGCCAAGCAATGGTCGCGGGTCTGCATCACTTCGCGCTGAGCACAGGTTGCTGGCTCATTGCCGAGGGCGTGGAGACAGAAGCAGAGCTGGCCACACTTCGATCACTCGACGTGCGCTATGTGCAGGGTTTCCTGTTGGGCCGGCCTATACCGGCCGCTGAATTTCCTTCCGCCGCGCGCCCGGTCGCGAACTGAATCCGACCGGCTGGGCTTTTTGGGCCACCTGGCCGTGGCGCCATGAACGCGCCGCGGGCAGACTGGAGCCATGAAAGTCGTGCTTGGTCCGGAGGTCGGGCCTGAGCTGCTCGACGACCTGGGCTTCCTGTTGGTGCCCGGGGCACCATTCGCGGTGGGTCGGTCGTACCTCTTCGTGGCCATCCGGCCGCAACCGACGCTGCGCCATTTTGATCCGGAGCGGGTCGAGTTCTGGACGACGCCAGGCGGCCATGGCGTGCCGGCAGTCGTGGAGTGGGCCACGCGCGAAGCGGCTGCCAGCGAGCATTCGTGGGGGCCAATCCGCTTGGTCGATCGCATTCGTGCCACGAACGAATTCGTGACGTTTGGTGGCGAACTGCTGGTCGCTCGCCTGCCACAGGCAAAGATCGTGGTTTTCAGCAGCGATGGGCCGATCGTCGCGTGCGGCGGCCACTCCCAGGATTGGGCGGCCGGCGGACGCGAGATCCAGGGCTTCCTGGGACGCTTGCGAGCAGCGGCCGACCCACGTGGCGCGCTGGAGCAACTCATTGCGGGGCTCTCCCCCACCGCGCGGTATGCAGCCTTCATTGCTGACGGGATCGAACACGCGCGGCGGGCCGAAGCGAACACAGGCTGGACGAGCGACGCTCGGCCCGTGCTGGAGCGTGAGCGTGGGCGGCTGGAGGGCGAATCGGCCGCCGACTGGGCGAGTGGGGTCGAGTTAGCGTCGAAAGTATTAGAATAAGGGGGCCCTATTCAAGGCAAACCCGGGTCGTCACCCCACTGCCCAACGAACGACGTGACCTTCAGCCCCCGTCTCCTAACGAGGTTGAGCGTCCGCGTCGGCAGGTGGTCGACGCGGGCCAAAGGCTGACGCCAAAGGAGAGTCAGAACCGCGTGACTACATCGAGCTCTTCCGTCTGGCGCCGTTCCGTTCCCAAAGACGCACCGCCTGAGCCGTTCAAGCACCTGATCGACCGCTATCAGCATCGCGAACAGCTGGTCACGTGCACGTGCGGCTGGCAGGGCAGCAGCCTGGACTCCGCCTCTGATGGATGGAAGGCTCATCTGCTCGAGGTGCGCGGCCCGTCGCGCTAAGCGAGACGCAAATCAAGAACCCCGAACTGACGAGCGCCCGTTCCCAACGGAACGGGCGCTTTTTAGTGCCCTGCCGCTCAGCGAGGTTGAGCGGCGGCCGCCGTTTGTTGCTCGGGAGGCGGCGGTGCCACCGTGAGAGCCGCGTCGAGCGGGACAGCGACGGTCCCGCCGGCTCCAGCCGCTCCAGCGACTGTCCCGGAATCAATCGCCGGCTCACCCGCGCTCCGCCAGGCCACGACGCGAATTGCCGCCGACGTGGCGTAAAGCAGGGCGAATGCCGGCAGGACGGCCCCAGCGAGACCGATCACGCCCGCACCCGCAAGCTGACCAACGGTCATCGCGCCGGAGGTGCGCGCCAGGTAACGCGCGTGATGACGAATGACGCTTGGGCCCCTGATGAGCCGGTACAGCCGCTCGTTGGCGGCGAGGGTGCCCCCGGCAAAACCTATGGCGCCAAGCATCCCTGAGGCAATCACGAAGACCGGCGCCAGGGCGGGTAGCGGCAGCACCAGCAGCGGGCTGATCATCGCCAGGACACGCACGCCGAACGACCGCCGGAGCATGCGCGACGATGAGCCGCGCGCAAGCCTGTCGCCGTAGATCGCGGCTGCCACGACCATGGTCAAGGTGCCGATCGCACCCACCGTCATCGAGAAGCCGGCGGTCATGCCGAGCACCGAAATGATGAACACCGATAGGGCCGGGGTCACTCCCATGCCCAGGGCATTGATCATGCTCGACCGGAGGAACTGGTTCAGCTCGGGTGTCGGCTCGGATTCAGCTGCAAGCGCCCGGGGCGGAACGATCACAACGCCCGGATGGCGGAGCCGGAACAGGACCCAGATCTCGGCCAGGCTGAACACGCCCGAAACGACAAACGGCAGGGCATAGGCGTACAGGCCGATGACGTGGACAAGTGAGTCAAGCAGCGCCGCCATCGGCAGCAGCAGCAACGCGCCAATTCCGAGCGAGACGGCCATCAGGCGCGGCACAACGAGACGCCGATCCTGATCAGGCAATACGGCCGAGTGCCACGCCAGCAGGTTGGCCCCGGTGATCGAGTTGAGGACGCTGGTAAAGCCGATCAGAACGGACAGGACGACGAGCGCAACGGGGCTACTGACCAGGCCGGCCGCGTAAAGCCCGGCGAGCGCGGCGAAGTACAGGCCGCGCGGCTCGCCCACCGCTGAGATCAGGATCGTCAGGCCGCG
>JBDTUR010000014.1:0-20389 GCA_040007635.1 Chloroflexota bacterium | reverse complement strand
TCGAGGACTACACGATCATCAAGCACGTCATGGCCAAGATCAGCTAAAAGCGGCCCATAGGAGGCAGTCACATGCGTGTCCTGCTCATAGGCGCCGGCACGGTCGGCGAGGCGATTGCCCGGGTAGCGGCTGGTCGAGAGTGGCTCGAGCAGATGATCGTTGCCGACTACGACGCCGCCCGGGCGGAGCAGGTTGGTGCCAGCGCGGCGCAGACCGCCAGCGCCATGGGTCGGCCAAACCAGTTCCAGTCCATGGCGATCGACGCCTCTTCGGCGGCCAGCATCACGCAGGCGGCGCAGGCCCACAAGGCAGACCTGGTCATGAACGCGGTCGACCCGCAGTTCGTCATGCCCATCTTCAATGGCGCGCTTGCCGCGAACGTTGATTACATGGACATGGCCATGAGCCTGTCAAAGGCTGAGCCCAACGCGCCGTACTCCAGGACCGGCCTGAAGCTGGGCGACGAGCAGTTCGAAAAGGTGGCCGATTGGCAGGCGGCTGGTCGGCTGGCGCTGGTCGGCATGGGCATGGACCCGGGCCTGACCGACGTCTTCGCCGCGTACGCTGCCAAGCACCTGTTCGACAAGGACGGCGTGGCCGAAGTCCACGTGCGCGACGGCGGTGACCTGGCCATCCCGGGCTTCGCGTTCGCGCCAGTGTTCAGCATCTGGACCACGATCGAGGAGTGCCTCAACCCGCCTGTCCTCTGGGAATCAGGGGAGTGGCACACGACAGAGCCATTCAGCGCGCCCGAGATGTTCCCATTCCCCGACGGAATTGGCGAGGTCGAGTGCGTCAACGTGGAGCACGAGGAGGTGCTCCTTGTGCCGCGCGGCCTGCCAAGCGTGCGCCGGGTGAGCTTCAAGTACGCCCTGGGGAGCGACTTCATCGACAAGCTCAAGACCATCCACGCGTTGGGCATGGATCGCACCGATCGCGTGCGCGTCAAGGGGGTCGAGGTCGCGCCGCGCGACGTGCTCGCAGCGATCACACCCGACCCCGCGAAGATGGGCGATCAGATGACCGGCCGGGCGATCGTGGGAACGTGGGTGATGGGCACGCATGAAGGCCGGCCGCGCGAGGTCTACCTGTACCAGACAACAGACGCGCAACAGTGTTGGCGCGACCTGGGTTTGGGCGCCGTGGCCTGGCAGACCGGCTTCAACCCGGTAATCGCCATGGAGCTTTTGGCGACGGGCGCATGGACGGGGAGCGGCGTGCTGGGCCCAGAAGCATTCGACCCCGACCCGTACCTCGCATTGCTCGACCAATACGGCATCCACCATGCTGTCACCGACATGGAGCCAGGGAGACACCGACCGACATGACCGCCCCCACGACAGCGACGCTGGATCGCAATCGCATCAAGAGCATCTACGACCGCGAGGAGGCCGAATACCGGCGGCGGACAGCGAAATCAGCGGCCCTACACGCGCGGGCGAAGCAGGCGCTGCCCCTGGGGGTGGCGAGCTCGTTCCAGTCGTACGAGCCGTACCCGCTGTTCATGACCGACGCCCGTGGATCGCGCATTCACGATGTCGACGGCAACGAGTACGTCGACTTTGACATGGCCTTCGGCGTGCTCGCGGCAGGCCATTCACATCCGATCTTTGCCGAGGTCCTTGCGGAGCGCGTCGCCAACGGCACCTGCTACACGTTCCCGGTCGAGGATGGGGTCATCCTGGCGGAGGAGATCAAGCTCCGCTTCGGCTGCGACCTGGTGCGCTTCAGCAACTCCGGTACTGAGGCGACCATGGACGCGATACGCGTCGCGCGTGGCTTCACCGGCCGCGAGAAGATCCTCAAGTTCGAGGGTGGCTACCACGGCCATCACGACGACGTGCTGATGTCGATCCAACCGCTGCGCGAGCTGATCGGGCCCGCGGACGCGCCGGCAACCGTGCCGGCATCGGCCGGGCTGCCAGCCTCGCGTATGGCCGAGACGGTCATCGCGCCGTACAACAACCCTGAGGCGCTGGCCGCGATCCTCGACCGTCACGCGAGTCAGATCGCCGCGATCATCATCGAACCGGTTCAGTTCAACATCGGCGTCGTGCCGCCGCTCCCCGGCTACCTCGAGCGCGTCCGTGAGCTCGCCACGCTGCATGGCTGCGTACTCATCTTCGACGAGGTCAAGACCGGGGTCGTGCTCGCGTACGGCGGCGCGACCGAGTGGTTCGGCGTCAAGCCAGACCTGTTCTGCCTGGCCAAGTCAATCGGGGGCGGGGTGCCGATTGGCGCCTTTGGCGGGCGCGGCGAGGTCATGGGCGTGATCGAGCGGCTGCCCGAGTCACGCCTGGGCGGCGGAGTGGCCGGGACGGCGCTGGCGGTCTCGACGATCCCGGGGGGAGCGACGCGCGTCGCCCATCTGGGCACGTTCAACGGCAATCCCCTGTCGATGGCCGCGGGCGTGGCCGTGCTGACGCGCATCTTGACGCGCGACGTCTATCCCAGGCTGCAGGCCATGGGTGACCGACTAACTGCGGGCAGCCAGGCTGTAGTGGACGAGTTCGGCCTGCCGGGGTACGCGGTCAACGTGGGTCCCAAAGGCTGCGTCATGTTCACCCCGGGCCGGGTGACCAACTATCGCGACTTCACCGGCCTTGACTCCGAATTGTGGGCGGCGTCGTTCTTCTTCCTCGCCAACCGCGGCGTCCTGCTGCCACCCGGTCCGGACGACCAGTGGACGCTTTCCGTCCAGCACAGCGACGCGGAGATCGACCGCTACGTCGCCACGTTCCGCGACTTCGCCCAAGAGCTCAGCGCATGACCGCTTGGATCTGACGTGAGCCGCGGGCCGGGCTTGATGTGCCGATCCGACTGAATATGCGCCGATCCGACTGGAGTGGTCGCGTCGGGCCGGTTAATCGGGTCGACACATAGCTAATCGGATCGGGGCATGGACTCCAAGATGGCTTCGGCCCGCCGTTAGTGCAACGAAGCCAGGACCTCGCCGATGACCGAGACGGCCTGATCGATCTCGGCCTCGGTCGTGACGAGCGGCGGGATAACGCGCACGGCCTGGCCGTACGTGCCGCACGACAGCAGCAGCAGGTGCCGCTCGAGCGCGCCGGCGAGGAGCTTCTTGGTCAGATCGGGGCGCGGCTTGAGGGTGCCGGGCTCGGCGAACTCGATCGCGGCCATCAGGCCGCGGCCGCGCACCTGGGCGATATTCGGGTTGCGCGACGAGGAGGCGGCCGCGGTCAGGCCGGCGATCAGGCGGTCGCCCATCTTCGCGGCGTTGGCGACAAGGTGCTCGTCCTCGATCACGTCGAGCGTCGCCAACGCGGCGGCGCAGCAAACGGCGTTACCACCGTACGTGCCCCCATGGGTACCGGGCGCGAACGCGGCGAGCAGCGAGCGGCGAGCCATGATGCCCGACAGCGGCAGACCTGAGGCAATGCCCTTGGCCATGACCACGATGTCCGGCCGCGCGCCGCTCCACTCGCTCGCGAAGAAGCGGCCGGTGCGTCCGTAGCCGGTCTGGACCTCGTCGGTGATGAGCAGGATTCCGTGCTTGTCGGCCAGCGCCCGGAGCGCGGGCAGGAAGCCGTCGTCGGGGACCACGTAACCGCCCTCGCCGAGGATTGGCTCGATCAGGAACGCGGCCACGTCATCGGGGTAGCACAGCGTCGCGAACAGCTCGTCGAGCGCGGTGAGGGTCTTCTCAAGGGCCGCAGCCGATGAGCCGGCGCCAACACGCAGTGGGTCAGGGTACGGGACGAAGTGGACGCCGCCCAGCAGCGGCTCGTAGTGGCCGCGCATGCGCACGCTGCTGCTGGTGAGCGCCATCGTGCCGTGCGTTCGGCCGTGGAAGCCGCCGCGGAAAGCCACGACGAGCGGCCGTCGAGTGGCTGCCTTGGCGAGCTTGACCGCCGCCTCGATCGCCTCGGCGCCGGAGTTCGTCAGGAAGAGCCCGATGGGATCGGCTTGGTCGGCCGGTGTCGGGAAGAGCCGGGGCAGTCGGGCGTGGAGCTCCAGGCCAGGCTGGTGGTAGACGATGTTCTGCTGGGCGTGGATGACCTTGGCCGCCTGGTCGGCGATCGCCGCGACGACCATCGGGTGGGAGTGGCCGGTGTTGGTCACGCCGATGCCGCTGGTGTAGTCGAGGTAGCGCTGGCCGTCGACCATCGTCAGCCACGATCCGCTGCCGCTCTCGACGACGAGGTCCGTGTAGCGCGCCCAAACCGGAGCGACGCCGTCGCGTAGGGCGAGCCAGTGTTCCTGCTTGCTCTCGAGCGTGATCATCCACTGACCTCCATCGCGGCCCGGCCGCGAGCGGCGCTTTGGCGTGCCCAGAGTAACTGAGCCAGAATCGCGAGACCGGCGATGACAAATATCAGGGTGCCCAGGACGTTGACCTCCGGCGGCACGCCGAAGCGCGACGCGCCGTAGACCCAGAGCGGGAAGGTCGTCGTCTGGCCCGACACGAACGAGGTGATCACGTAGTCGTCGATCGACAGTGCGAAGGCGAGCAGCGCCGCAGCCATGATGCCCGGAAATATCAGCGGCAAGGTGACCTTGCGGAAGGTCGTCCACTCGTCGGCGCCAAGGTCCATCGCCGCCTCTTCAAGCGATCGGTTGAAGCCGGCGATGCGCGCTCGCACGGTGACCACCACGTACGAGATGTTGAACATGATGTGGGCGATGATGATCGTGGCCAGCCCGCGCTGCGCGCCCACCGCCACCCACAGCGACAGCAGCGAGGCGCCCATGATCACCTCAGGTGTGGCCATGGGCACGTAGATGAGAAGGTTGAGTGGTCCCTGCCCGCGAAACTCGTAGCGCGTCAGCGCCAGGCCGATAAGCGTGCCCAACGTGGTCGCGACGATGGTCCCCAGCAGCGCGACCACCAGGGAGTTCAGCATAGGCCCGGTGATATCCGGCCGACTCCAGACATCGAAGTAGTTCTGGATGGTGAAGCCCTGCCAGGTGATGTTCTGGCGGCCACGAGGGTCGTTGAACGAGAACGCGATCATGACGATGATGGGCAGGAACAGGTACATGACTGCCAGCGCCGTATATACGGGCAGGATTGAACGACCCACGCGGACGGCAAGCGGCGGACGCCGAAGCGGTGGCAGCGGGGTTGCTGTGTCGGCTGTGGCCAGGACGGTCATCCGGCAGTCAGCTCCTTAGCGCCCACGACTTTGGCGTAGATCGCGACGAGCACGAGGACCGCGGCCATCAGGACAAAGCCCAGCGCTGACGCCTCGGGGTAGGCGTTCGTCGCCAGGAACAGCCGCTGGATGACGTTGCCGATCATCGTCGTGTCGCGGCTGCCCAGGATGGCGGCGTTGATGAAGTCGCCCACGGCGGGAATGAAGACGAGCAATGATCCGGCGAAGACGCCGGGCATCGACAGCGGCAGCGTCACGCGCAGGAACGCGTGGAGGCGGTTGGCGTACAGGTCTGTCGCCGCCTCGACAAGGTGCGGGTCGATCTTCTCAAGCGAGACGTAGAGCGGTAGGACCATGAAGGGCAGGAAGTTGTAAGTCAGGCCGGAGACCACCGCCAAGGGCGTCGCGAGCACGTGCTCGCCGGGCGAGAGCAGTCCGATGTCCTTGAGCGTGCCCAGGAGGAAGCCGTTGTCGGCCAGGATCAGCTTCCACGAAAGCGTCCGGATGATGAACGCGGTGAAGAACGGCGCGATGACCAGCAGCAGCAGGATGTTCTTGAAGCGCCCGCCCCGGAAGGCGATCGTGTAGGCGATCGGATAGCCCAGCAGCAATGTGGCGAGCGTCACGGTAAACGCGTAGATGATTGACCGGACAAACTGCGGCGAGTAGGTGCTGATCACCTCCGGGTACACACCGAAGTTCCAGGTCATCGTGAAGCCGCGGCCGAGCGAGCCCTCCTGCAGGCTGACCGAGGCCATGACCAGCATCGGCACGACGAAGAACAGGGCCAGCCACAGGCCGCCGGGCAGCAGGAACAGGTACGGCGTCAGCCAGCGCAGACGACGTGGCACTGCTTGCTCCCGGTCAGCCCGTGTGGTGGAGCGAGATCAGCCGTTGACCACGACGTCGAAGAGGTCGTTCCAAGCGCGCTCCTCGTCCTCTGTCATCTGCTTGTAGGGGAAGATGTTCTGGAGCTGCTCCTGGGTGGGCACCGAGTCGTGCGCGATCTGCAGCAGCTGATCTGCCCACTCCGTATCACCGTCAGCGCGGGCAGCCTCTGAATCAGCAATGACGCGCTCCTGGACACCCGCGACCGGGCTGTAGTAGCCGATGTACTCGGTCAACGGCACGGCGGCGTCGAGCGAGTACCAGTAATTCATCAGGGCGTAGGCGTCACCCAGATGCTCCACGTTGTTGGGTATGACCATGTTGTCTACGAACATGAGGCCGCCCTCGGAGGGGACCACAAACTTGACGTCCGGGTTGTCCCACAGCTGCATCTGGCTGATGTCGCCCGACCAGGCAATCGTCAGGGCCAGATTTCCAGCCGCCAGCTGGTCGTAGTAGTCGTTGCCATAGAAGCCCTGGAACTGGCCGCGCTGGGCGGCCGCGAGCAGCATCTGCTGAGCGGCCTGGGCATCCTCGAGCGTCGCGTCCGCGGGATGCACGCCGTTCGCCAGGAGGGCGAGGCTCATGGTGTCGATCATCTCGGAAAACATGCCAACGTCGCCGGCAAACGCCGGATCGAGCAGGTCGGCAAAGCTGGTGATCTCACGCCCGGTGAGGGTGGGGTTGTAGCCGATGCCGACGAGGCCGGCCTGCCACGGGATTGAGTAGACATTGCCCGGGTCGTACCAGGGGTTGGTGAAGAGGTCCGCGGCATTGGCGGTGAAATTCGGCAGGAGCGACTTGTTGAGCGGCTGCAGATACCCCAGGCGAATGAGCTTGGCGACCATCCAATCCGACGGCGCTATGACGTCATAGCCCGTTGGTCGCCCGGCGGCGAGATCGGGCTGGATCTTGCCGAAGAATTCAGTGTTGTCATTGATCGCTTCCTGGTAGTCGACCTGGATGCTCGTCTGCTCCGTGAAGGCCTTCAGGGTGGGGTACTTGCCGGTGTCCTCGTCGATGTCGATGTAGAGCGGCCAGTTGCCAAAGGTCACGTGGCCGGTAATTGGAGGCGTCGGCGTGACAGAGGCTGGCTGCGTGGGCTCATCGGTTGGTGCGCTGGTCTGGGCAGCGGTCGCCGATGGCTGGGCCGTGCTGGCCGATGGCTGGGCGGATGGCGGAGCGGGTGTGTTTGTGGCTACGGGGCTGGGCGACTGGGCCGCAATGCCGCAGCCGGCCAAGACAATTGTCAGGACGACTGCTGCCAGGACCTGAGCTTGCCGTGGGCTCTGATGGTCACGCGTGCGCATCTGCGGTCATCTCCTTGTCCTGTGAGTTGTTGCTGGCGATCACGAAAGTGTGTTTGGGCAACCAACTGAGGCGCACCTGCTGACCTTCAGAGTGCTGCTCGCCGATGCCGCTGATGTCGAGGTTCTGGGTGTACACGACAACATCCTGACCGTCGTCGAGGCGAACGACGTACTGCGTGCTGACCCCAACGTAGCTGGCATCGCTGACGCGACCGACCAGCTCATTGCTGCCGTTGGCGGCACGGGCCACCTGCCCCTCGTCAGTCGTTGCCTCGAGTCGCAGCTTTTCGGGCCGCACGCCCACGCGCACCGTGCTTCCGTCAGCAAAGCCCTCGCTGGCGGCGCGGACTCGCCGCCCGCCGCTGAGCTCCACCTCGATGGCGCCGTCGGAATGCCCCACCACCCGGCCTTCGAGCAGGTTCGAGACGCCCAGGAAGCCAGCCACGAACGCTGTCGATGGCCGCTCGTAGAGCTCTTCCGCCGTGCCCAGCTGCTCGACCTTGCCGGCACGCATGACGGCGATGCGATCGGACATCGTCATCGCCTCCTCCTGGTCGTGGGTCACATAGATAAAGGTGATCCCGACATCGGTCTGGATGCGTTTCAGCTCGAGTTGCATCTGCTTGCGCAGCTTCAGATCGAGCGCTCCGAGCGGCTCGTCGAGAAGCAGCACGCGCGGGTTGTTGATGAGCGCGCGGGCGAGTGCCACCCGCTGCTGCTGACCGCCGGACAGCTGGCTTGGCTTGCGGCGCTCGTAGCCGGGCAGCTCGACCAGCGTCAGGAACTCGGCCACGCGGCGGCGGACGTCGGCGTTGGGGGTGCGCCGGCGGCGCAGGCCAAAGGCGACGTTCTCGAAAACGTTCAGGTGCGGGAAGAGCGCGTAATTCTGGAAGACCGTGTTGACGTCGCGCTTGAATGGCGGCCGGTTGGTCACGTCCACATCGCCCAGGTAGATCGTGCCGCCGGTGGCCTCCTCGAAGCCGGCGATCATGCGCAGGGTCGTGGTTTTGCCGCAGCCCGACGGGCCGAGCATCGAGAAGAACTCACCGCGCTCGACATCGAGCATCAGGTCATCGACCGCGGTGACATCGTGGAAGCGCTTGGTTACGTGGTCAAGCCGGACGTCAGTCTGAGCCAAGTCTCGCCTCATGTTCCGCTGCGCACGGGATGTTGCCGAGTATATGCACCACTAGGTGCGGCCGACCGTCGCCGAGTCGGACGTGAGGCGCGTGGCGATGTACACGGGGATGACGCTCAGCAGGATCGCGCCGAGGCCGGCCACGTTCACCAGGGCGACCTGATTCGCGAGGCGGAAGCTCTGGAATATCCAGATGGGCAGCGTCTTTACTCCGCCCGCGAGGAAGAACGTGACGATGATCTCGTCGAACGACAGGGCGAAGGCGAGCAGTGCACCGGCGAGGATGGCGGTCCGCATCTGGGGAAAGGTCACGAAGCGGAAGGTCTGGAATGAATCGGCGCCCAGGTCGGCCGAGGCCTCTTCGAGCGTCCCACTGACCCGACGCAGCCGGGCGACCACGTTGTTGTAGACCAGGACCACGCAGAACGTGGCGTGGCCCACGATGATCGCCAGCACGCCGAGCGGCAGGTCCGTGGTCGCGAAGGTCGTGGACAGGGCCATGCCGGTAACGACACCCGGCAGCGATATTGGCAGCACGAGCAGGAACGACACGCTGTCGCGACCGAAGAAGCGGTGACGCGCCACGCCCATCGCCGCGAGGCTGCCGAGAATCATCGCCACTAAGGTCGCACCCAGCGCCACCCCGACCGATGTCATGAAGGCGTCCTTGAGGCCTCGATTGGCCAGCGCAGCGTTGACCCACTCCAAGGTATAACCCGTGGGCGGCCAGGTCTGCGTGCCGCTCTTGTTGAACGCGTACGCGACGACGAGCGACAGCGGCAGGTACATGAATAGCAGCACCGCGATCGTCGCCACGAGCAGGCCCAGGCGACCAATTCGTCCGCGTCCCATCACAGCACAGTCATAGCGCGTCGAAAGCGCCCATGCGCCGGGCGATGACGAGGTAAATGAGCATGATCGCGAGTGGCACGAGCGCTTCCGCCGCCGCGAGCGGCAGGTTGGGCACGCCGAAGTCGGCCAGGATCAGGTTGCCGATGAACTGCTTGCCGCTGGCGATCTGGCCCGGGGTGATGTAGTCGCCCAGGGTGAGGCTGAAGGTGAAGATCGATCCGGCGACAACGGCCGGGATGGCCATCGGCAGGATCACGCGACGGAAAGTCGTCCAGCTCCTCGCCCCCAGGTCAGCTGATGCCTCGAGGATTGACGACGGAATCCGTTCGAGGCCCGCGAACAGCGGCAGGATCATGTACGGCAACCACAGGTACACGAAGACGAGCCACAGGCCGACTTCGCCAAAGCCCGGCCCTCTTAGGCCGAGTGGCGTGAGGGCCCAGTTGAGGACGCCGTCCTCGCTCAGGATCAGCTTCCACGAGTAGATCTTGATCAAATAGCTCGCCCACAGCGGCATGAGCACAGCGACCACCATCGCGCCGCGCACCCGGGGCGAGGCGACGCGCGCCATGTAATACGCAATCGGGAAGGCAATCGCGGCGCACGTCAGCGTCACGGCTCCAGCCAGCACGAGAGTGCGCAGTGTGACGGTGATGAAGACCGGGCGGCCCAGGTCGAGGAAGTTCTCGAGCGTGAAGTCGCGCAGGACGTGACCGGTGAACGTGTCCCGCTGCCAGAAGGCGTTGAGGAACAGGATCGCGAGCGATCCGAAATAGATGAGGATGAGCGCGCCCAGCGGCAGGCCCAGCAAGAGCAGCAGGCGCAGCCGCGAGTGACGCTCCATCCAAGCCGCGAGGCCGCGCTGGAATGAGCGCGTGGGCGGCCCGTCCATTGCTGGGCTAGCGGCAGTCATAGGTCCGTCAAAGGATTCATCTCCGCAGTCGCCCCGCCGGGCGCTGCTGCGCGCTCCAGCTGACCGAATGCGCTTTCGCGCACCCAGTCAGCCTTCGCTTGCGATGCTGGTTGACGCTAGCCCTTGAGCGTCGTCCAGGCCGACGACCAGGCGTCAAAGTCCTTGCACTGAACGTCCATGCGGCCGTCAACGCAGGTCTTCTCAGGCGTCTGCCAATAGTGGATGTTGGTCCAGAACGGATCGTTATCCCCGGCATGGAAGATGTCGCAGTGGGTCGCGTCGCTGAAGCCGTCAGCGCTGGCGATGAAGTCACACGACTTGCTGTTGCCCGGCGCCTCGCCGAACCAGTAAGCGATGCGGCCGTTCACCTCAGGTGAGGCGACGTAGTTGAGCCACATGTAAGCGCAGTTGATGTGCTGCGTCTTGCTGTTGACCATCCACGTGTCCGACCAGCCCGTCGCACCCTCTTCGGGGTTGACGAGGCTCACCGCCACGGGCGGATCCTCAGCCTGCAGCAGGTTCGCGATGACCTGCCAGGTCGTGCCCAGGTCAACGTCGCCGTTGCGGAACGAGTCCATCTGTGCGACGTAGTCAGTCCAGTAGGTCGTGATGTGCGGCCGCTGGGCGGTCAGCAGGTCAATTGCCGCCTGGAACTGGGCGTCGTCGAGCGCATACGGATTGGTGATGCCGAGCTCCGGCTTGGTGTCCATCAGCTCCACCGCTGCGTCAGCGATGTACACCGGGGCGTCGTAGACCGACAGGTTCAGGGTCGTGTCCGGATTGAACATCTCCTGGTCCCAGCGGGTTTGGTCGGAAGCCTTGTCGGTGCGCCACATGAGCTGGTTGGCACCGCGGCCGTGGGGGATGCCGTAGTGGACACCGTCGAAGGTGTTGTACGGCTGGTCCTTCAGGGACGAGTAGATATCGGCGTAGTTGGGCACGAGATCAACGTTGACCGGCTGGACGTAACCGGCGAGCGCGAGGCGCTTGCTGGCGTCGCCCGATGCGGAGATGACGTCGTACTGGTCGGGGTTCGATGTGAAAAGGCTGAATGCCTCGTCCGACGTTCCGAAGTTCTGGAACGTCACCTGGCAGCCCGTTTGCTCCTGGAACGGGTGGACCCAGTCGTAGTTGGGATCGGTCGAGCCGTCCTCAACGTAGCCCGGCCAGTTCAGGATCGTCAGCGCACCCTCGCCCTCACCGACTGTCGAGATCGTCGGTGCCGGTGTGGGTGGCGCGGTGGGTCCTGCCGTCGCTGTTGGCGCGGGTGTCGGCGCCGGTGTGGGTGTCGCGGTGGGGCCAGCGCAGGCAACGGCGACCAGCGCCAGCACCGCGACAAGACCCAACATGCGTCGAGTAGCCAAGATTCTCTCCTCCATTTGAGCCCCCGATTTGCCTCTACTGCACCGACGCCTGAGCGTCAGCGCTGAGTGCCAGATTATGGACGCGCTTCCAGGTCAAACGCACCTTTTTGCCCTCCTGCGCCAGGGCGTCGCTGGACGTTCTGGCGAGGTTTTGCTGCTCGACGACGAGCGTCGCGCCGGCATCGAGAGAAATCAGATAACGGGTGTCTGGGCCAAGGTAGACGACCTTGCTGATGGTGCCCAGGCCAGACGATTCGTCGGCATTGGGGGCGTCGTCGGGGTCGGCCAGGCGGATCTTCTCCGGGCGAACGGTGAAGGTGCCCGGCTTACCCACGATCTGTTCCGCCGCCGCCCCGGTGATCAGGTTGGAGGTGCCCACGAAGCCCGCCACGAAACTTGTCGCCGGCTTCTCGTAGACCTCCGCCGGGCTGCCGATCTGCTCGATACGGCCGCGGTTGAACACGGCCATGCGGTCGGACATGGTCAGCGCTTCGCCCTGATCGTGGGTCACGTAAATGAAGGTGATGCCGACCTGCTGCTGAATGCCCTTCAGCTCGAGCTGCATCTCTTCGCGCAGGCGCAGGTCGAGCGCGCCCAGTGGCTCGTCGAGCAACAGGACACGGGGCCGGTTCACGAGCGCGCGCGCGAGGGCCACGCGCTGGCGCTGGCCGCCGCTCAGCTGGCTGGGGCGGCGCTTCTCGTAGCCTTCGAGCCGGACCATGCGCAGCGCGTCGGTGACGCGCTCCCTGCGCTTGGCGGCGTCGACCTTCTTGATCATCAACGCATAGCCGACGTTGTCGCCGACCGACATGTGCGGGAACAGCGCGTAGTCCTGGAAGACGGTGTTGACGTCGCGCTCGAACGGCGGCACGTTGGTCACGTCACGACCGTGCAGCAAGATGCGGCCGGTGGTGGGCAGCTCGAACCCCGCGATCATGCGCAGCGTCGTGGTCTTGCCGCTGCCCGACGGGCCGAGCATCGAGAAGAACTCGCCGTCGCGCACGTCGAGCTCGATCTCGTCCACGGCAATGACGTCGCCAAAGCGCTTGCCCACGTGGTCGAGTCGAACAGCGCTTTCGCCAGATACGGCCAATCTGTCTCCGACGGTGTGGTTGATCCCGACCAGGGACGATGGCTCGCGCGCGCTCTGCCCCACCGGCGCGGGCGTGGGCCGACTATCGGTGCGGGCGCGGCCCCATGTCAACCCTCAATCGCTCTGGCCACCCTCGATGGCGAAGGCCACAGTGACGCTGACGGCGATCTCCTGGCTGCCGCCTTCGACTGGGGTGTCCGCCGCTTCGGCTTTCATCGCCAGCATCCGCGGCGCCGGGAACGGCACAGGCCCGCCTCCGCCGCCTTCGTTGACCCCGATAACGGCGCCGAGCGTCACCCCCGCCGCCTGGGCGATCGTCTGGGCGCGCCGCTTGGCGTCGGCCATGGCGTCTTTGCGCGCCTCGTCTTCAGCCGCGCTCGGGTCGGCAACACGAAAGTCGAGCCCGTCCAGGCTGGTCGCGCCGGCAGCGAGCGCGGCGTCGATCAGAGTGCCGGCCATGATGAGGTCGCGCACGGTCACGCTGACCGAGTTGGCGGCCTGGTAGCCGGTCACGCGTGGGCCCTTGTCGGATGAGTAGTCGGTCACGGGGTTGAGCGAGAGCAGCGCCGTCTGCAAGTCGCGCTTGGCGACGCCGTTGGCGCCCAGTGCCTCGAGGACTGCGGTCATTGTTACGGCGGCCGATTCGCGTGCCGCGCCCGCGGTCTGGCGCACGACGAGCACACCCAGGCGGAGAGTTGCGATGTCAGGCTCAACGGATACGCGGCCGTTACCAGGGACAACGATGGTTCGCTTCATGGCTCGCATCCTAGAATGCGGCAGGTGGGCAAGCTCCAGAAGCGCAATCTGGGCGCACCGGATGAGCTACGCAGCGTGGGCCGGGGCCAGCTCGCGATCGTCGAGGTGGGCGACGCGGTCGTTGGTCAGATCACGTTCGAGCCCGGCTGGCGCTGGTCGGTGGATGTAAGACCGATCGTCGGAACCGGGCTGTGCGAGGTCCACCACGTCGGCTACATCATCAGCGGCTCCCTGCATACCGAAATGCGCGACGGATCGATGCTCGACGTGGAAGCCGGCGATGTGTACGAGCTCCCGCCCGGACACGATTCATGGGTCGTCGGCGACGAGCCGTGCGTCTCGCTTGACTGGACCGGCAACCGCTTCTACGGCGAGTCACCCAACGGAACCGGCGAACGCGTGCTGGCGACGATCCTGTTCACCGACATCGTCGGCTCGACCCAGCTCGTCGCCCAGCTCGGCGACCATGCGTGGCGTGACCGCCTCTCCGAGTACCACGCCCTGGTCCGGCGCGTGATCGAGCGCCACCGCGGTCTCGAGATACAGACCACCGGCGACGGCATGCTCGCCAGGTTCGACAGCCCGGCGCGCGCGGTGGCCTGCGCCGTCGACCTGGCCCGCGCGACACCTGATCTCGGATTTGAGCAGCGCGCCGGGCTCCACACCGGCGAGGTCGAGTTCGCCGGTGACGACGTCCGCGGCATCGCCGTCCATCTCGCTGCGCGTGTCGCGGCTGCGGCGAACGCCGGTGAAGTGCTCGTCTCGGCCGTAACCAATGGACTGCTGTTCGGCTCTGGCCTGACGACGGTCAGCCGTGGTAACCATTCGCTTAAGGGGATGGAGCGAGCCGTCGAGCTATTCGTCGTCGAAGTGTGAGGAGAGATCCATTGCAGCAGCACCAGGTAGCCATGCTCGGCACCGGGTTCATCGGCGACTTCTACGCCATGTCTTTGCACGCCCAGCGCAGCCGCGACCAGGTGCGCATCGTCTACGGCCGCTCGGCCGAACGCGGCAAGGCATTCGGGGAGCGTTGGGGGGTGCCCGATTCGACCACGGACATGGCCGCGGCAATCAATCACCCGGACGTCGACGTCGTGGTCGTGGCGCTGCCCAATCACCTGCACCTGGACGCGATAAAGCAGGTCGCGGCGGCGGGCAAGGCGGTGCTGTGCACAAAGCCGCTCGGTCGCAACGCCGCTGAGGCGAAGGAGATGCTCGACGCCGTCGAGAAGGCGGGCGTCTTTGGCGGCTACCTCGAGGACCTGTGCTACACGCCCAAGACGCTCAAAGCGGTGCGTGCCGTGCGCTCCGGGGCCGTGGGCGAGGTCACCTGGGTGCGTTCGCGAGAAACACATCCGGGGCCTCATTCGGCGTGGTTCTGGGACGGCCGACTCACCGGCGGCGGAGCCATCGTCGACCTTGGTTGCCACTGCATCGAGATCATCCGCAACTACGTGGGCAAGGGCGTGCGACCGCTCGAGGTCATGTGCCACGCGGACACATTGGTGCACCCGATCGCCGACGAGGACAACGCGGTCGCGCTGATCAAGTTCGAGAACGGCGCGATTGGCCAGCTCGAGGTGTCGTGGACCTTCCGCGGCGGCATGGACCTGCGCGACGAGGTCGCCGGCACGGCAGGCACGATCTGGACCAACCATTTCCTGCGCACCGGCTTCGAGATGTTCACCGCAGGCTCAGCGGGTGGGTACGTGGCTGAGAAGGCGGAGTCGGAGAAGGGCTGGCTCTTCCCAGTGGGCGACGAAGTGGTTGAGCTGGGCTACGTCGACATGTTCACCGACATGTTCCGGGCCATCGAGTCAGGCACTGCGCCGCAGGAGACGTTCTACGACGGTTACGTGGTCAACGCGGTCATGGACGCCTGTTTCCGGTCGGCGAAGAGCTCACGCTGGGAGCCGGTGGAGCTGTTCGAGTGGCGCGGCGGTGTCGCGCCTCGTATCGGTTCGGGCGTCGCGCCCGAGATGCACGACGGCAAGGTCGTGATCAAGCGCGAAATCCTGCCCGATGGCCGCCACAAGCTCATCCTGAAGGACCCATCGAGCGGCGACTTCGAGGACCGCGTCGTAAGCGCCTAGGCCGCGGCGGCCTCGGCTCTTGGCCACTTGTTCGCTGCCCGCGAAGTAACGGCCAAGAAGTGCGCTGAGCTTCCCTGCCTGTTCGCCCCTGCCGAACAAGTGGGCAACCTGAGGCCTAATTAGCCCCATTTACGGCCGAAGTTGGCCGTTATTTCGCCCCGGGCGAACATGATGTCACTGAGCCACACGGGTGTGGCGCCAGGGGCGTGGCACCTGCCGCTTGGTGGGTGGCTGGAACGCTCGGCGTGACACTTGTCCGACGAGGGTCGCCAGCAGGCGAGCCCGGGTTCGAACTGACGCCTTCTTCTGACATTTGGTGCGCTGGCCGTGCCATTCGTGGGGCGAAGTCGGGCGAATGGCATCCCGCCGGACGTATGTAACGCCCAGCGTGACAGCGACGCCGGGGCCGGCGCTGGCGCTAGCCGGCCAGCGCGATGTCGGGCAGGCCGCTGGGGCCGCCGGCGGCCATCCAGGACGCGATGTAATCGCGTGCGAAGAGCTGGTCGACGACCATCGCCGACGCGCCGATGACGCCCGCCAGTCCGCCCAACGACGAGCGCTGAATCAGAAGGTCGCGCGTCGCCAACGGCAGGGAGCGGCGGTAGACCGTCTCGCGCACGGCCGCGAGCAGCTGGTCACCCGAAAGAACGACGCCGCCGCCGATGATGATGAGCGACGGGTTGAAGAAGTTGACCACGCTCGCGAGGGTCGCGCCGATACGCCGCCCGGCTGCCTGGAGCAGCGCGACGCAGACCGGGTCGCCAAACGACGCGCCGCGGGCGACATCCTCAGCAGTGACTCGGTCGTGCTGGTCCAGCGCGCTCCGAAGCCTGGCCGAGCTGCCGTCGCGCGCCGCGGCTTCAGCGTCGCGCGCCAGGGCGGCGCCGCCGGCGACGGCCTCGAGGCAGCCGATGTTGCCGCAGCGACAGATGACGTCCGCGTCATCAACCACCTGGATGTGACCGACGTCGCCGGCGGAACCCTGCGCGCCGCGGTGGAGCCGGCCATCAGAAATGATGCCCGCGCCGATGCCGGTGCCCACCTTGACCACGACGACGTTGTCATGGCCCATCGCCGCACCCGAGCGCCACTCCCCCAGCGCCAGCAGATTGACGTCGTTATCGACCCAGACCGGAACCCTGTACGCGCGCGCGAGGTGACGCCGCACCGGGTAGCTGTCCCAACCGGGCATGATCGGCGGTGATACCGGCCGGCCGCTGCGGAACTCCACCGGGCCGGGCACGCCCACACCAATACCCCACAGCTCGCCGGGCAGCCCGCGCGCGGTGCCCAACAACTCAGTGAAGAGCTCCTCTACTCGCGCCAGGCAGCGCTGGGGGCCGTCGGCAATGTCTGCGGGCTCATCCCGGTGGGCAATGATCCGTCCATCGAGCGTCGTCAGCGCGACGTCGATCGAGGTCGCGCCCAGGTCGGCGACGAGCACGTGGCCGGCCTCGGAGTGGAAGGTCAGCTGGCGTGGCGGCCGGCCACCGGTGGACGCCCCTACCCCGCCCTCATTGACCAGGCCGCGATCGATCAGCTCGCCTACGCGCTGCGCTACCACGGCACGCGACAAGCCGGTGCGTGCCATCAGCTCGGAGCGCGAGCGCGATCGTGAGAGCCGGATCTCATCGAGGACTGTCACGAGTGCGTCGAGCGTCTCTTCCGCGGGCGGCGACGTCATGACCCGACTATAGGCCGCGCTCTCTCGTGCTCAAAGGGTACTTTTGCTCTTGACAGGCCAAAGTAGGATGCGCGACTTTGTGCAGCAGCAGTTCCATCCTGCACTGAGGGAGCCCGTCGACCGATATGAGGTCCATCTCGAGCATCGGCGCCGCAGTGATCGGCAGTGGCTTCATCGGCACGGTCCATATCGAGGCGCTGCGCCGGATCGGCGTCCAGGTTCACGGCCTGCTCGAGACCACGCCGGAGCTGGGGGCTGAACGCGCGGCGCGGCTGGGCCTGCCCAAGGCCTACGCGAGCCTGGACGAGCTGCTCGCTGACGATCAGGTGGAAGTCGTTCACGTCACCTCGCCCAACCATCTTCACCACGCGCATGCGAGCGCGATCCTGGACGCGGGCCGCAACGTGGTGTGCGAGAAGCCACTCGCCATGACGGCCGCTGAATCGGCCGACCTCGTGGCGCGTGCCCAGCGCAGCGGCAAGGTCGCGGTCGTCAACTTCAACATTCGCTTCTACCCCATCAATCAGCATCTCCGCGGCGCGATCGCCGCGGGCGAGCTGGGCGATGTCCGACTCATCAGCGGCCACTACTTCCAGGACTGGCTGCTCTATGACACCGACTGGAACTGGCGCCTCGAGCCCGAGCACGGTGGTGGCCTGCGCGCGGTGGGCGACATCGGCTCGCACTGGCTGGACCTGACTTCCTTCGTCTGCGGCCGCCACGTGACCGAGGTGATGGCCGATCTCGCGACCTTCATCCCCATCCGCCAGAAGCCGGCAGGTCGGGTCGAGACGTTCTCGCTGGAACGCGCCAAGGAGACGATCCCGGTCGAGATCCGCTCAGAGGACGCGGCCACCATCCTGCTGCGCTACGACAACGGGGCGCGCGGCGTGATGGCGGTGAGCCAGCTGAGCGCCGGCCGCAAGAACTCGCTCCAGTACCAAATCGATGGCTCGGAGTCTGCGGTCGCATGGGACTCTGAGCAGCCCGACGCACTCTGGGTGGGCCACCGCGGCCGGCCCAACGAAACGCTGATGCGCGACTTCGCGCTGCTCAACGATGCCGGCCGCGCGGCGGAGTTCCTGCCGGGCGGTCATGTCGAGGGCTTCTTCGACACTTTCGCTGCTCACTTCCGCACCGTCTACGCGGACGTCGGCGCGGGCGCCATGCGCGCCCAGCCACCGTACGCGACGTTCGCCGACGGACACGAAGAGATGCTGGTGGGTGACGCCATCGCGCTCAGCGCACGTGAATCGCGCTGGGTGGAGGTGCGGCCCGCCGGCGCCACGGAGGGTCACGCATGAGACTGGGCTTTCTGACTGCGCCGTTCCCGGACACCCCGCTCATGGAAGTGGCCGACTGGGCCGCGGCGAACGACTTCGATTCGCTCGAGATCGCGTGCTGGCCGCGCGCCGGTGGGATCGTGCGGCGTTATGCCGGCACGTCGCACATCGATGTTGCCAACCTCGATCAGGCGCAGGCCAATGAGCTGCGCGCGGAGATCGAGCAGAAGGGCCTGGCCATCAGTGGCCTGGGCTTCTACCCCAACCCGCTCCATCCCGATCCGGCAGTGCGCGAGCCGGCCATCGCCCACATCATGTCGGTCATCGACGCCTGCCGGCTCATGGGCGTGCCCTACATGAACACCTTCATGGGCGGCGACTCGAAGAAGAACCTCGACGACAACTGGGAAGAGGCACTGCGCGTCTGGCCCGATCTCGTGAAGCACGCCCAGGACAGCGGCGTGAAATTGACCATCGAGAACTGCCCCATGATCTTCTCGCACGACGAGTGGCCGGGCGGCAACAACATCGCCTGGTCGCCGTACATCTGGCGGCGCATCCTCGAGCAGTGGGGCGGCGTCGTGGGGCTCAACTACGACCCGTCGCACCTGGTCTGGCTGATGATCGACCAGGGCCGCTTCATCCGCGAGTTTGGGCCGCACATCCTCCACTTCCAGGCGAAGGACGTGCACATCGACCGCGACGGCCTGTATGAGCGCGGCACGATGTCGTCGGGCATCGGCTGGCAGATCCCGCGCCTGCCCGGCCTGGGCGACGCGCCGTGGCAGGAGATCTTCGCCAACCTGTACCGCGTGGGTTACGACGGCGATTGCATCATCGAGCACGAGGACCGGCGTTTCGAGAAGACCGATCAGCTGATCAAGCGCGGCTTCATCCTCGCGCGCAACATCCTCCGGCCATACATCCCCAAGGGCTATTGAGAGCGACATGACCGACTTGACCCCCGCAGCCAAAGCTCTGTTCGACAAGCTGACTTATCACGACGTCGCCAAGACGATCGACCACTCGCTGCTCCGACCCGAGCTCGACGATGAGTACATCGAGGAGGGCCTTCGGATCGCAGCACGCTACGACGTCGCCTCTGCGACCGTGCGCCCGGTCGACGTGGTGAAGGCAGTGCGGATGCTCCAGGGAACCGACGTCAAGGTCGGGTCCGTCGTGGGTTTTCCGCACGGCGACACGCTGACTGAGACGAAGGTTTTCGAGACCCAGCGCGCACTCGACCAGGGCGCGCGCGAAATTGACATGGTGCTTCAGATAGGCGCGCTCCGATCGGGCCGCGACGGCGACGTCAAGAGCGATATCGAGGCCGTCGTGGAGGTCGCCCACAAGGGCGGCGCGATCGTCAAGGTGATCTTCGAGAACGCGTATCTCGACGACGGCCAGAAGATCCGCGCCTGCCACGCCTGCGAGGCGGCGGGCGCCGACTTCGTGAAGACCTCGACCGGGTTTGCGCCGACCGGCGCTACGCACGAGGACCTGAAGCTCATGCGCGCCAACACCCCCATGAATATCGCGGTCAAGGCAGCCGGCGGGGTACGCACCCTTGACGCGCTGCTCGAAGTCATGGCGATCGGGGTGACGCGCGTTGGCGCAACTGCGACCGCAGTGATCCTCGACGACTTCCAGGCACGCAAGCAGGGCGAGGGCGCCGCGCCGGTGGCGCCTGAACCAGTCGGAAGCGCGGACAGCTATTAGCGTGACTGCCGTGGCCGACGCAGCTACGCCCGCGCCCGCGCCCGCGCCACGCTGGCTCAGTGCTGCGCAGGACCTGCTGGCGAGAGTCGGCGCGACCCAGGGTGGCGCTATCGAGCAGGCGAGCCAGTGGTGCGCCAACACGATCGGCGCGGACGGCCTCGTGCACCTCTTTGGCA
>JBDTUR010000013.1:0-20697 GCA_040007635.1 Chloroflexota bacterium | reverse complement strand
CGTTGATGACGCCCGGCTGGACAGTCGCGGTGAGGTTGGCGGTGTCGATCTCGAGAATGGCGTTCATCTTGGTAAAGGCGACCGTCAAGGCGCCATCGATGGCGACCGCGCCCCCCGACAAACCTGTTCCAGCTCCGCGCGCGACGATCGGCACTCCGGCAGCGGACGCGAGCCGGACGATCTCGACCACGTCGGCGGTCGAAGTGGGAAATGCGACCGCGAGGGGGGTGCCGGCGCGCAGGAAGGCGGTCTCGTCGAAGCGGTACGACTCAGTGTCCACGGCGTCAGTCAGCACGCGCATCGCGGGCAGACGCGATCGGAGCTGCTCTATCAGGTCGGCCACGCGCGCAGCCTAACTTGCGCCACGCAGGGTGATGAGTACGCAGCATGGCAGCTGGCCGATTCCCTGGCCAACGTCGTCGCCATCCATCGTTTCGACGCGACATTCCTGCCTGAATGGCGCCGCTTCGATGTCCTGCGCGCATCAACGGGGCCTACCGGCGGTCGATCAACGATCATCGCGCCGTGGTCCGGCTGTCGGTGGCGCTCTTCCTGGTCCAGGCAGGTTTCTACGGCTTCACCGCGTCAATTCCGCTGGCCCTGGCGCGGGTCGGTCGGCCCGACGCGGAGATCGGCGCAATTGTGGGTATCGCCGCACTCGTCCAGATCGCGGCCGCGCTCGCAGGTGGAGCGCTGATCGACAAGTTCGGCGCGGTTCGCCTCTTCGTGGTTGGCGGGCTTTGCTACCTGCTGGCGGCGGGCATTCTCTTCGTGAGCGGCGTGGGTCCGGAAGCCACCGTCGCAGTCGTCGCCGCGCGCATCCTGCAGGGCACGGGCACTGGCCTCGCAGTGCCGTCCGCGATGTCCGTCGTACCCGGCCTCGTGAGCGCCGCGCGGCGCGGCGTCGCCATCGCCACCATGGGTTCGTCGCAGAACCTGACCCTGGTCGTGCTGCCGCCGCTGTCGATCGTAGTGCTCGACGCCTATGGCCTGCAGGGTGTGACCGCGCTGGTCATCGTGCTCGTGATTGGTGCCATGGGGCTCGCCCTTGCCCGGCCGATCACGCCGCGTGAGGCGGTCGAAAGTAACCTCGAGGCGGCTAAGCGCCGATTTGGCTTCGCGTATCGCAGGTCGTGGGCGGTGCCGCTCGCGGTGGTGATGCTGTTCGTGCTGCACTGGGGCGTGTTGTCGGCATATCTGCCGCAGCGTTCTGAATCGGTCGGCGCCAATATCGGCCTGTTCTTTGCGGCCGACGGCCTGTTCGTCCTGCTGGCGCGCGTCCCGGCCGGCTGGATGGCCGACCGAATTCCGCCTGTCTGGCCGGTGCTGGTCGGTATTGGCCTGACTGCCCTCGCGGTGGTTCTGCTGTTCCCCCTGCCGACCACCGAGATTCTCATCGTGGCCGGCACTCTCACTGGCCTGGGTGCCGCGCTCATCGTCCAGCCGCTCTTGCTGGCACTCACGGCGCGCAGTGGCGATGCCGACCGCGGCAGCGCATTCGCCCTGTTCAACGCCGCTTTCGCGGCCTCGATTGCGCTCGGCACGATTGGCACGGCGCCACTCATTGGCAGCCTGGGCTTCGGCACACTCTTGGTTATCGCGTTGGGCGCCCTTGCTCTATCGGCCGTGGTGGCCCTGGCCGATCACGGTTTGCGCCAGGCCGTCCGATCGAACCTTCCGCCCGGCGCTGCGCTCGAGGCGGCACAGGAAGCTCTGGCAATCGGGCCGTAAGGCTCGGCCGGAATGGGGCCATTAGGCCGTGCGACAGGTGAGCCGCGGCCGACTATCCTTCAGGCAATTACTCGACTTCCGTTTGACCAGCAGGGGTCCCGATGAAGATAGGTGTGGTGAGGGAGCGCGCGCCCAATGAGCGGCGTGTTGCGCTCGTTCCCGACGCGCTGAAGCAACTGCTCAGCGCAGGGACGGAGATCCTGATCGAACAGGGCGCCGGCGATGGCGCGGCAATGCCCGATTCGCTCTACGAAGCAGCTGGCGCCAAGATCGTCGACCGCGCCGCGCTCTACAAGGAAGCGGACGTCGTTGTTCGCGTCCAGAAGCCGGAAGGCGACGACGTCAAGTCGCTCCGCTCCGGGCAGAGCGTCGTGGGCCTCCTCCAGCCGCTGTTCGATCCGCAGCTCATGGCCGCGCTCGCGGCGCAGGGCGTGACGGCGATCAGCCTGGACGCCATTCCGCGGACGCTGTCGCGCGCGCAATCCATGGACGTCCTCTCGTCGCAGGCGAACGTGGGTGGTTACCGCGCGGTGCTGATCGCGGCTGAGAACTACGGCCGCTACTTCCCGCTGCTGACAACCGCCGCGGGCACGGCCCGGCCGGCGAATGTGCTCATCCTGGGCATCGGGGTTGCCGGCCTACAGGCGATCGCCACTGCGCGCCGGCTGGGCGCGCTGGTCAAGGCGTACGACGTGCGCTCCGAAACCAAGGAGCAGGCCGAGTCGCTGGGGGCGCAGTTCATCGTGCTGAAGTCGGTCGCTGACGCGTCAGGCGCCGGCGGCTATGCCCGCCAGCTCACACCAGAAGAGCAAGCGGCGCAGCAGAGCGAGCTCAATGGCTTCATCAGCTCGATGGACGTCGTCATCACGACCGCCCAGGTGCCGGGTCGCCGGCCGCCGGTGCTCGTCACCGCCGATGCGGTTAAGGCCATGAAGCCCGGCTCGGTCATCGTCGACATGGCGGCCAGCGCATTGGGCGGCAACGTCGAGCTGTCGAAGCCGGACGAAACGGTCGTCACCGACAACGCGGTGACCATCCTCGCTCCGACCAACCTGCCGGCCACCATGCCCGCGGGCGCGAGCCAGTTCTACGCGCGCAACCTGTCGGCGTTCCTGCTCCACTTTCTCAAGGACGGGGCAATGAACATCGACCTGTCAGACGAGATCAGCGTGGCCACGGTCATCACTCATGGTGGCGCGGTCGTCCAGGAAGCAACCAAGAAGGCGCTGGAGACAGCCAAGTGAGCCCTGAACTACTCAACGCGCTGGCGATCTTCGTGCTGGCCATCCTGGTCGGCTTCGAGGTCATCAGCAAGGTCCCGGCGACGCTGCACACGCCGCTGATGTCGGGCGCCAACTCGATCCACGGCATCGTCATGGTGGGCGCGATGCTCATCGCTGCCTCTGCCGACAACTGGCTCTCTTACCTGCTGGCCTTCGTGGCCATGGTCTTCGGGGCGGCCAACGTGGTGGGCGGCTACGTGGTGACCGACCGGATGCTCCAGATGTTCCGCAAGCGCCAGCCGGCCAAGCCGGTCGCGGAGGCCGAAAAGTGAGCCAGCCAACAACCGACGCACTCGTTTTCCTCGCCTGGCTGGTCGGCGCCGCGGGCTTCGTCCTTGGCCTGCACCAGATGAATTCGCCGGCCACCGCGCGGCGCGGCAATCAGCTCAGCGCGGCCGGCATGGGCCTCGCGGTCATCGTCACCTTCCTGTGGCTGCTCACGCCGGGCAACCCCATCCGGCCCGGCGGCATGGGCGTGGAGGCGATCGCAATCATCCTCGTGGGCTTCGTCCTGGGTGGCGGCATCGGCCTGTGGATGGCGCGCAAGGTCGCCATGACGGCGATGCCGCAGCTCGTGTCGCTCTTCAACGCGGTTGGTGGTGGCGCGGCCGCCCTCGTGGCAATTGATGACTACGTCCACGTCGTCGGCACGCCTGAGCTATCGATCTCGACCGCGATCTTTGTCGTCCTTGGCGCGGTGATCGGCTCGGTGACCTTCTCCGGTTCGCTCATCGCGTCCGGCAAGCTGCAGGGCCTCGTGCCCGGTCAGCCCATCACTTTCCCGGGCTCGCGCCTAATTACCGCGATCACCGCCCTGGGTGCGGTCGTTGGCCTTGTGGTGCTGGTGGCCGCCGCGGCCGGGATCCTGTCGCTCACCGTCGAAGTGCAGCTCATCGCCCTTGGCCTGATCGTCGCCGCGGCGCTGATCTTCGGCATCACGCTGGTGCTGCCCATTGGTGGCGCGGACATGCCGGTCGTCATCTCGCTCTTGAACTCGTTCACCGGGACGGCCGCGGCCATGGCCGGCTTCGTTATCGGCAACCCGGTGCTCATCATCGCCGGCGCCCTAGTGGGCGCCTCGGGCGGCATCCTGACGAAGCTGATGGCCGACGCCATGAACCGGTCGATCGGCAACATCATGGTCGGCGGCTTTGGTACCGGCGACGCTGGTGGTGACGCAGGCCCGGCCGGCGCGGCGGGGAACGTGCGCGAGGTTGGTGTCGACGACGCCGCGATCCAGCTGGCCTACGCGCAGAAGGTCGTGATCGTGCCCGGCTATGGCCTCGCCGTTGCCCAGGCGCAGCACGCCTGTCGCGAATTGGCCGATTTGCTCGAGCAGCGTGGCATCGAGGTGTCGTACGCCATTCATCCTGTGGCCGGCCGAATGCCGGGCCACATGAACGTGCTGCTCGCGGAGGCCAATGTGCCGTATCCGCAGCTCAAGGAGATGGACGAGATCAATCCCGAGTTCGAGCGCACGGATGTTGCGCTTGTGGTCGGCGCGAACGACGTCACCAACCCCGCCGCGCGGAGCAATCCCAAGAGCCCCATCTACGGCATGCCCATCCTGGACGTCGATAAGGCGCGCAGCATCATCGTCATCAAGCGCTCCATGCGCCCTGGCTACGCGGGCATCGACAACGAGCTATACGCCGATCCCAAGACGGGCATGCTCTTTGCCGACGCACGCGAAGGCCTGGCGGCGCTAACGGCGGCAGTGAAAGCGCTCTAGCAGGCACCGTCGCGCGCCGTAAGCGCTGGCGCTGCCGGGCAGCGCGGTAATCCGAATATCCTTCTCGGCCATGGCGGGTCGAGCGGCGGTTGCCCGTGTTCTGTGCGCGATCGCTCTGTTTGCGTTCGCGTTGACTCTGCCCACCCGGGTGCTGGCTGCACAGGTGGTGATCGAGTCGCCCGGTCCGCTGAGCCAGATCTTCATTACCGACGATCTGTCGTGCCAGATTGCGTACGCAGGTGACCTGGGGTTCGAGTTCTTTCCGTCCGAGTCTGAAATCGGCAGCTGCGGCACCTGGGTGGCGGCCGGGGGGACTGTCTGGGGCCCGGTCGGCGGCTCCGCCACGTTGGTCCCCTTCACGGTCGTGAGCCAGACGCCCGTTGGCGGCAGCGGGACCGTGTCCGATCCCTTCCGTGTCGTGACCGTCGTCGATATTGCTGAAGCAGGACTCCGACTGAGCGAAACGGACAGCTACGCCGTTGGCAGTCGCTCATACCGAACCGACGTCGCTGTCGCGAACACCGGCAGCGCCGGTCAGTCGGGGGTGCTCTACCGCGCCGGCGACTGCTACCTGCAAGGCAACGACGCGGGCTTTGTCCGCGTCGAGGGGGGCTCGCCAGCATGCATCGTCGATCCGGCGCAGGGGCGACGCGTGGAGCAGTGGCTGCCGATCACCGTGGGTAGCCATTACTTCGCGGGCGGCTACGGCGACGTCTGGTCGAACATTCTCAGCCAGGCGCCCTTCCCCGACACGTGCGCCTGCGGTGAGCAAGTCGTCTTCGACAACGGCGCCGGGTTGTCGTGGCAATTCAACCTGGCTCCGGGCGCAACAGCGACCTTCTCGCAGGAGACGTTCTTCTCGCCGGTCGGTGGCTCGCCGACGAGTGGTCAATCGCTGATGTCGTCGGTGCCCGATCCCTTCCACATCACGCTCGACCCGGTCGTCGTCGCGCAGAGCGTCGCGCTGACCGCGGGCGTGATCGTCCTGGTGCCGTTCCCGAGCGCTCTGTTCAACAACACGCTCGAGGAGAACTACGCGGAGGTGATGGGCTGGGTCGCGCGGCTTCAGGCCTGGGCGAAGCGCTCGTGGGATCGGTTCATCGCCTGGATCCGCAGACAGATTGCCAGCCGCAGGGCACCCACCACGGCCACCGCACCTGCCCCGCCCACTGGGCCGATGTCGGGCGAGGCGTTCGTCACGGCTACGGCGGTGGATCCCTGGCAGTCGCCGCTGCGCATCGCGGGCTTCATCGGGCTGACCGCATTGCTCTACGCCTTTCTCGACCCGACCTTTGGCTTCAGCCTCAACTCGCTCGCGGAGCTGGTCGGGTTGGCGCTCGGCCTGTTCGCCGTGATGCTCGCCTGGGGCGTACCGCTACTGATCATGTCGCGCCACGATCGCTTTGCGCTGACGATGCGCGCCCTGCCGGCGACGCTCATCGTGGGCGTGGCCTGCGTATTGATCAGCCGCTTCGCCAACTTCCAGCCGGGCTACCTGTATGGGTTGATCGTGGGCTTCTTCATAGCGCACGGCATCGACGCGCGGGTTGACGGCCGCGCCAAGGCAGTCGCTGCGGCGACCACGCTTGTCGTGGCACTGGCCGGATGGATCGTCCTGGCGCTTTTGCGCGGCTCCGCGGGCGGCGCTGACTTTGTCACCGTCCTCCTGGAGGCGGCCGCGGTGACCGTCGTGGTTGCGGGGCTCGAGAACGCCGTGTTCGCGATGCTGCCGTTGCGCTTCATGCCCGGCGAGGCGGTGTTCAAGTGGGATCGCCGGGTGTGGATCGCCTTGATGGCCATCGGCCTGTTCGGCTTCGTGCACGTGCTGCTGAATCCAGCAGCTGGCGCGGGCTATCTGGCCGACTCCACGCGCACCTCCTTCGTCACTCTGATCCTGCTGCTGGCGTTCTTCGGCATCGCGTCCGTCCTCTTCTGGGCGTACTTCCGATTCCGACCAAAGGGGCACGCCGCATGACCCACCGAGTCGAGCTCCAGCTCGAAGTTGACGCGTCGCGCGACACGGTGTTCGCGCTGTTCGCGACTGAAATTGGGCTGCGCCAGTGGCTTGACGCGGCCGACCTCGAGCCGCGCGTGGGCGGAGCGTTACGCGTCCGGATGCGCGACGCCAGCGCGACCGGCAAGGTCCTCGCCATCGATGCGCCACAGCACATCTCGTACACCTGGGAATGGACCGGCAGCGGCGCAACGCACCCCATGGTCGTGGCCTTCGATGCCATCGATCACGGCACGCGCACCCACGTCACTCTGCGCCACACTGGTTTGCGCACACAAGCCCAGCTCGATCTGCACAATGAGCTGTGGCGCTACTGGCTGGAGCGTTTCGCGCAAGCCGTGCGCGATCCGGCGGGACCCGCGCCGCACGAGGTCGTGCCGGGCTAGTCCCTGTAGAGCGCCGCTGCCCGGCGCAGCTCCGCCGCCACCTCGTCCCGCAGCCCGGTTGGCTCAAGTACTTCAGCATCCGCGCCCCAGCCCAGGATCCAGATGCGGATCTCGCGCTGACCCGCGATCTGGCCGCGCCACAACAGCGTCCCGTCCGCCTGCGGCTCCAGCTGCTGCGAGGGATGCCAGCGCGTCTCAGCCGCGCGCTTCGCGACCGTGGCCGAGAAGCGGATAACGACCTGTACTGGGTCCTCGTCGGCGATCACGTCCCACGCCTTGAGCAGCTCGCGCGCGGGTGACTCATCGCCGTCTGGCGCCGGGAATGACTCAGGCGTGAGCGCGGCCGAGATGATCCGCTCCACCTTGAACGTCCGGCGCGCCTTGCGGTTCTCGTCGTAGCCGATGAGGTAAAGCGCGTGGGTCAGCGCCGATGGTTCGATGGCGAGCGGCCGGACGCGCGTCTTGCGGGCCTGTTTCTGGGGGTCGTAGACGCCCGAGTCGTACTCGATCTGGACGACCCGCTGCTTCGCCCAGGCCTCGGCCAAAACCCGGAAGACGTGCGTGAATCGATCGTTGGGCGGTGTCGTGGAGAACGCGTCGACCGTCGCCTGGATGTGTTTGGCCAGGACGGGCGGCAGGATCGAGGCGAGTTTGACGAGCGCGCCGATCAGCTCGGTGTCGTGCTCATCGCTTGCCTTCGCGAGCATGCGTGCGGCCAGGAACAGGGTGGTGGCTTCGTGCAGCGTCAGCGCGAGGGGCTGCAGGAACGCGCCCTTGTCCAGTCCGAACTTGCCCTCATCGTTCCAGATGGGCAGGCCGGCCTGCTCGTCCATCGCCAGGACATCGCGATAGACCGTGCGCTTTGACACGCCGATCCGGTCGGCCAACGCCTGGGCGGAGATGCCGTCGGGGTGGTCCTTCAGGATCATCGCGATCTTGAGGTAGCGCGCGGCGCGATCCCATTTGCCGATGTGCTCTGTGGCGGGGCTCACCCGCTCACGGTAGCAGCGAAATCAGGCCGCTGAGAATGCCGCCTGGGGCTCCAGCGGAGTGGGCGCCGTGGGCTGGAAGTCGGAGGCCAACATCCGTCCTTCAGCTGCGGTCGCGATGCGATCTCGGCCCGACCGTTTCGCGGCATAACAAGCGCGGTCCGCGGCCAGAATTAACGCCGCTGCGTCTTTGGCGTCGCGCGGGTAAGCGGCGACACCAACCGAGCAGGTGACGCCGACGCCCGCTTTGAGACCTTCCGTCTGAGATATGGCGTCGTGCACTTTGGCGGCCACAGTCCGTGCTCCGGCCAAGCCCGTGTCGGGCAGAAGGACAGCGAACTCGTCGCCGCCAAAGCGGAAGACCAGGTCGCTGTCGCGGCACGACGAGCGCAGGCGATCGGCGACGTGCTGGAGCATGACGTTGCCCGCTTGGTGGCCGTAACGGTCGTTGTATTCCTTGAACCGGTCCAGGTCGACCATAAGCATCCCGAAGCGCGCCTGGCGCTCGACCAGACGCGCAAGCTGCTCGGTCAGCGCGCCGTGATTGAACAGCCCCGTCAGGCGGTCAGTTTCGGCGCGGATCTCAACCGCCCGGTGAGCCTCGGCGTTGCGCAGGGCGATCGAGACGTGCGCCGCGAACAGTTTCACGAGCTCGAACTCGTCGTCGCCGAAGCGCGCCTCCGCGCCCAGTCGCTCGATCGTGAGGGTGCCGCGGATGCGGTCGGTTTCGCGCAGCGGGGCGACGATCATCGCCCCAGCCTGTGGGCGGGCGGCGTCGAAGTGGTGCACGCGTCGATCAACGAGCTGGTCCTGGACAAGCTGGGCCTCGCCCGTGTGCAGCACGTAGCCACCAACGCCCTGATCGTCCGGCAGCACCGCCTGGAGATAGTTCGAGGCGTGGCGGCCACTCGCAAAGATGGGACGCAGGACCCTCGCTTCGACATCGTGCAGATCGACGCTGATGTTGTCCACCTGGACGAGCGATCGGAGTCGCTCTGCAATTTCGTGCAGCAGGGTCTGGGTGTCGAGCGTGCCGAGGATGGACTCGGTCACGCGCAACAGCTCGCGCTGGCTGCTGACCTGGCGGGCAAGAGCGTCGGACTGCGCGTGCAGGCGCTCGGTCACATCCGCGTTGGCCATCGCCTGCGCGGCGATGGCAGCATAGATCTCAAGCAGCCGCAGATCGTCGGCAGTGAACTGGTTTAGACCCAGCTTGGCGAGCACGATCACGCCAAGGACGTTGTCCTCAAAGAGCATCGGCGCGATCAGGAGCGACTCATCGAGATCGTCCTCCGTGCCGGGGATGGTCCGGGCGCGCTTGTCGTGTGCCGCATCGGGGATGTTCTGCGCGAGACCAAAACGGGCGACCCAGCCGGTGATGCCTTCGCCGACTTTCAGCCGCAGCTGCTCACTGTCCTCGGCATCGTATTCGCCGATCTGGCCGCGCCACGCGACAGGCTCGACCGTCTCGTCGACCACTCGGTACACACGCGTGTTGTGCGTGTCGATCAGCTGCACCAATTCGGCGCAGATTGCCTGGCCAATCTCGGCCACGCTGCGCAACCGGGTGAGGCGCGCGCCAAGCTGCTGGATCGACTGCAGCTGCGCGGTCCACTTGGCCATCTGGCTGTAGTCCTGGGCGCTGCGCATGACCGATGCGGCGTGACGCGCCAGTCGCTCCAGCAGCGCGATGTCTGCCGCGCTCCATTCGTGCCGCTCGTCGTGTAACAGGCACAGCACGCCAAACGCTTCGTCGTCAAACGCCAGGGGCGCAACCGCAATCGAGTTGAAGCCCTCGCGCCGAATGGCCGGCCGTAGCTCGAATGAACGCGGATCATCGGGATAGTCCGTTACCGTCACCACGCGCCGCTGAGCTAGCGCGGCAGCGGTCAGCGGCCGATGGGTCACATGCTCCAGGACCTGGCAGAACTCGACCGACAGGTTGTGCGTGACGGTTGCGCGAGTCCGGCCCTCCGCAGTGCCTAGGAAGACCGCCGCATGTTGCGCGCCGAAAGCCAATACCGAGCGCTCGACCAACTGGCGCAGCACCTGGTCCGGATCGAGCCTGGCGCTGAGGCTGTCCTCAATCGAAAGCAGCAGCTCAGCCCGCCCCTGGCGCTGCTTGACGTCTTCCATCTGGCTCGACAGCGCCACGGCCAAGTCGAGTTGCGCGGCGACTGCGGCGAGCAGCGCGGGCTCGGCGGGGCCGTGCGTCTGAGGCGTTCCGGCGAGGAGCACGACGCCGCCCTGACCGTGACCGTCGCCGAAGGGCAGCGCCGCTTGGTAAGAGCCGTCGCGGCGGCGAGGCGTGGTGGTCAGAACTGCGTGACGCGCGACCGCACGCTGGGCCACGCGCGCGTCCGGTCGCAACGCGCCGACGATCGAGCGCGTATCGCCGTCGCGCCGCAGCACGGCGGCCGCGGTATATCCCTTCTCGCGGCATACGAGCTCGACCACGGAGTCGATCGCGGATGGCGTGTGAGAGATGCTCGCGATCAGGCTGGCTGAGCGCATAAGCAGGCCGTTAGCGGCTTGGACGGTCGCTGTGGCTGCGTGGCCGTCCGGGTGCTCGGCCAGGCCGCTGCTTGACGAGCTGCTTGCGTCGGTAACCACGCGATCAGACTGGGCGAGGAAGCGCGCAATCTCCTGGCGCGCGTAGCGCCGATCGCCGCGGCCGTTGATGCGCAGGCACGTCAGGACGCCCTTATCGGTCCAGCTGCGCACCGTATTGGCGTGCACGCCCAGAAGCCGCGCAGCATCGCTGACGCTCAGAAGTTGCCTTGTGGCGTGGGCGCTCGTGACAGGCTCCGATCACTGTAGGAAATGTCAAGAAGTGCGATTACGAATGAGACGTCCCGAGCCTACCCAGCCCCACCTCACCCGCCATTGGCACAAAGGTCCCACTGGCCGCTGGACTGTCGGGCCGGGCGGCCTCAGCGCTGGGTCAGCGCTTGGCTGTCACGCGGAGGTAGGCCAGGGTGGCGAGGGCGGCCACCACACCGACTACGAGCACGAACAGCAGCGCCAGCAGCGGCGCCCCCACCAGCGGCGCTCCGGCGCCCGCACGCGGGTCGACCGGCAGTCCGATCACCGGGCTGGGCGCCGGCGAGGGCGAGAGCGGAGATGGACTCGCGGCCAGCGCATGCGCGACGACGTCGGGGTTGACGAAGATCGCGAGTGCAGCGGCCACCACGAGCAGGACCAGTCCGGCGCCAATCAGCAGCGTGGCCGCGGCGACTCGCGCCCGAGCGCCGCTTGCCAGAAGACGCATCGCGGACGGGCGATCGAGCACGGTCACGATGAGCGGCCGGCCCAGCCCCGCGGCCAGAGTTGGCTTGCCGTTACGGAGCACCGGCTGGCCGCACGCGGTCACCTGCTCCACGGCGGACAGTTGCTCGTAGGTCAGGCGTGCCGCGGCGTCAGGCGATGCGCCCGCTGCCGCTGCGGCCATGTCACCGTGCAGCTCGGACACCCGGCCGATCGCGACGCGCGGGATCGCCACGAGGCCGTCGCCCAGCGCGTCCTCGTCTATCGCGATGAATTCAGAGCGCGACTCCACCCCGAACGCGACCGCCTCGCGCTCATCAAGCACTGTTCGCCATTTGCCACCGTCGTCTGCCACCTCCAGGCGGGTGCGTCGGAAAACCAGTGGTCGGTCGTTGTCGTCGGGGAATTCCTCGTCGCTACTTACCCGGCCATTCACGCGCACGTAGACGGCCGGCCCGGCGGCCAGTTCCCGGCACTCCTCGAGCGTCACTTCGCGTGCAGCGGCGAGAATGCGGCCCAGCCGAAAACGTTGACCAAGGGTACGCAGCAGAACGAGCGCGACGGCCAGCACCGCTAAGCCGACCAGCGCGAGGAGGAGCGGCACGGTCATCTCAGGCCAACATAAAACCCGGAGAAACCTTCACGAGGCGTGGACCTTGATGTGATCGCGGTCGCTAGCGTCGCTGCTGACCCCTCCGGGCTGACGCAACCGTAGACACGCAATTCGCGCGGAGTCAATGCCGTTGTCCACCGTGGGCCGCGTCGACCGAGCGTCTTTTCCACCGGTTATCCACCGCAACGGTGCCAGCTGGCATCACCAACGTCACGCGGCGCGGTCACGCCGCCCGTCCCGACGCGGCATCGAGATAGACGTGCGCGCCGCCGTAGGTCGTTAGATCCAGCCTGCCGGCTATGAGCGCCGCCTCAACGATCACGTCCGAGTGCGCGGCCCGCCAGGCGACCTCGCCATCACGGCGCAGCGCGATCGTCTCGATCTCGGTCTGGAGCAGCACGTGATCCAATCGCGATGAGGCCAGGATGGCCACGATTGGCGAGCCGCTCAGATGACTCCAGGCGAGCGACCCGGAACGCGGCTCGATGGCGTACAGGACAAACCCGTAGGCGACGAGCAGCAAGCCCGCCTCGTCCCAAAGGGCGCCAGCTGGATCGGCGTAGATGGGCGATGCGAAGCGCCCGGTCCAATTCCCCGCGGGGGACTCGACGCGCAGCTCCAGCCGGCACATCCGATCAGGCTCGGGTCCCGCGAGCGATCCATGGTCGACCAGCGTGCCCACCGCTTCTGAGATGGCAAACATCTCCGGCCCGCCGCCGCTCCCGGTCCAGCGGTAGCGCGCCGCGATGCCGCCGGGGTACTGCACCGCGAGACGCTCAGCCTCACCGCGCACGGCGGTCACGTCTGGGCGTTGGCGGGCACCGTTTGCTGGCCGAGGTCACGCTCGGCCGCGATGGGCATGACGACGGCGTTGGCCAAAACGCGCAGCGTCGCGGGCGCGACCGGGAACACGGCGTTGGCCGTGCCTGCGGCCGCCCAGACGAGCTCGAAGCGGCCCAGGTCGGGGTCCATGAAGGTGCGCATGGGCGTGGCGTGACCGAATGGCGGGATGCCGCCGATCGAGAACCCGGTCAGCTCGCGCGCCTCGTCCGCCGTTGCGCGGCGGATGGTTGGCTCAGTCAGGGCATTCGCCAGGAGCCCAATGTCGACCGTGTTCGCGCCGCTGGCGAGGACCAGGCACGGCCTGATGCCGTTCGCCCCGTCGGCCACGAAGACGAGGCTCTTCACGATCTGGCCCACCTCCGCGCCGACTGCCGCTGCAGCCTCAGCCGCGGTGTGGGTTGAACGCTCGAAGAGCTGAATGTCGAGCTGCACGCCCTTGCGTACCGCAGCGTCGAGCACACGCTGGACCGCAGGTGGGACAGGGGACATGCGCCCGAGTCTAGCGCCAGCCGGTCAGCGAGTAGAATTCAGGCAATTCAACATGGGACAGGGGAGCGCCACCAACGCGCTGAGAGTGCGGCCCAGCCGCAGACCCTAGGAACCTGATCTGGTTCGCACCAGCGAAGGGAGTCCGCAACCAGCACCTCTGTCCCACCAAGATGGAGGCGTGCGCGTGCTCGTAACCCTGATCGTTGCCGATGGTGATGTTCCGTCACGCGCTGCGGTCGATCAACTCCTGGGCGCGACGCCGCAACTCGTGATCGCCGCGGACGGTGGTGCACTCAAAGCTGAGGCGCTGGGCTACCCGCCGCGCGTCGTGGTGGGTGACGCGGACTCCCTGGCGGCAAGCGACGTGGAGCGATTCCGCGCTGCCGGCGCGGAGGTCGTCGTTCGGCCCGCGGACAAGGACGAAAGCGACACCGAGCTCGCGCTGAACGAGGCACTCAGTCGCGGGGCAACGCGCGTGGTGATCGTTGGCGGGTTTGGCGGTCGGCGCTTGGAGCACACGATCGCCAACGTTCTGCTCCTTGGCTCAGAGCGCCTGAGGGGTCGCGACATCAGCCTGGCCGACGGCGCGAGCACGCTGCGCGTCATGCACGACAGGGAAACGCTTGAGATAACCGGTTCGTCCGGGGACTACGTCTCACTGCTGCCCCTGACCCCGCACGTGGCGGGCGTGACGACGGTGGGCCTGCGATACGCCCTGTCCAAGGAGATGCTCGAGCAGGGTCCGGCGCGCGGGCTATCGAATGAGCTGACAAACGGGACAGCGACCATCCAGATCGACCAGGGTCGGCTGGCCGTCGTGCACACCCGACGAAACGAGGTAACCGACCAATGACGCCATCGAACCGGCCCATCCTTCTGACCTTGGCGGCATTGGCCGCAGTCATCGTCATCGTTGTTGCGGCACTGTCCGGGTTTGGGACGACACCCAATCCGGATGCGTTGGGCACGCCAGAGCCGACGCCGACCATGCCGCCGCCGCCAACCGGGATCACGCTGCTAACCCACGACTCGTTCGCGGTAACGCCTGAGGTGCTCGCCCTATTCGAGTCGGACCACAACGCCAGGGTCAAAGTGCTGCGCGCAGGCGACGCCGGGGCGATGGTCAACCAGGCGATCCTGACCAAGGACAACCCGCTCGCGGACGTGCTGTTCGGGGTGGACAACACTTTCCTGTCGCGTGCCCTGGACGCGGGCATCTTCGAGTCGTATCACGCGACTGGGGTCGACTCGGTGCCGGCGGCTCTACGGCTGGACGCGCGCGAGCGGGTGACGCCGATCGACTACGGCGACGTCTGCGTCAACTCTGACCTGTCCGCCTATAGCGCCGCCAACCCGGCGCCGCAGACGCTGGAGGACCTGGCTAAACCTGCCTACCGATCGCAGCTGGTGGTCGAGGATCCGGGCACCTCGTCACCAGGCCTGGCATTCATGCTCGCGACCATCGCCCACTTCGGTGAGAGCGGCTCGTACACGTGGCTCGACTACTGGCGCGACCTGCGCGCCAACGACGTGACCATCGTGTCCGGCTGGCAAGAGGCGTACGACAGCACGTTCTCCGGTGGCTCGGGCGGCGGTGACAGGCCGTTGGTCGTTTCTTATGCGACCAGTCCGGTGGCCGAGGTTTTCTACGCGCCCTCGCCCCAGCCAACCGAATCGCCAACGGGCGTAATGACCGACGGCTGTTTCCGGCAAGTCGAATTTGCCGGCGTCCTCGCGGGCGCCAAGCAGCCCGACCTCGCCAAGGCGCTGGTCGACTACATGCTGACGGCCTCCTTCCAGGCCGACATCCCGCTCAACATGTTTGTCTTCCCCGCGGTGCCCACGGCCACCGTGCCGCAGGTCTTTGGTGAATTCGCCGTAAAGGTGCCAGCGCCGCTGACCATGGCGCCCGAGCAGATTGGTGCGAACCGCGACCGTTGGATCAACGAATGGTCAGCCGCCGCGCACTGACCGCGGTCGCGCTGGCGGCGCTGCCGCTGGCGTTCATCGGGCTGTTCTTCATCTGGCCGGTGGCCTCGATTCTGGTGCGCGGCTTTGCGCCAAACGGGACGCTCGATTTGTCTGTGCCACTGCAGGTGTTGACGCGGCCCGAGACGCTCAGCGTCGCCTGGTTCACCTTCTGGCAGGCGGTCGCCTCGACCTTGTTGACGCTCGCGCTGGGACTCCCCGGCGCATACGTCATCGCGCGCTTCGATTTCCCGGGGCGGCGACTGTTCAACGCGCTCGCGCTGGTGCCGTTCGTCCTGCCGACGGTCGTCGTCGGCGCGGCATTCCTCGCCCTGATCGGGCCCAAGGGCGCGCTGGGGCTGCGGCTGGACCACACGATCTGGGCCATCCTCGCCGCGCACGTCTTCTACAACTGCGCGGTGGTTGTGCGTCTCGTGGGCGGCGTGTGGGCACAGCTCGATCCGCGCACCGAGGAGGCGGCGCGCGTCCTGGGCGCGAGCCGCTGGCGCGCGTTCCGCGAAATCACCTGGCCGCTCATCCGCCCCGCGGTCCTGTCCGCGGCATCAATCGTGTTCCTGTTCACGTTCACCTCGTTCGGCGTGATCCTGATCTTGGGCGGCTACGGATACTCCACGATCGAGCTCGCGGTCTATCGCGCCGCCGCGGTGCTGCTCGATCTACCGGCCGCGGCCACATTGGCGCTCCTGCAGATGACCTTCCTGGGCGTCCTGCTCGTCGTGTACGCGCGCCTCCAGGGCCACGCCGCGGTCGGCCAGCGCCTCACAGCCGCGCGCGTCGCCGCCCGGCCACCACGGGGTCGCGCAGAGTGGACGTTCGTCGGTTCCACCATGGCGCTTCTGGCGCTGGTGCTGGGCCTGCCGATGGCGGCGCTCGTCGAACGCGCCCTGGCCGGATCAACCGGCTACGGGCTGGACAACTTCACTGCACTGTTCGGCGAAAGCGCGCGGGGCGCGCTCTTCGTGCCGCCGATCGATGCCATCCGTAACTCACTCACTTTTGCAGCCGCGGCAACCGCCATTTGTCTGCCGCTGGGCCTGCTCGCGGCCGCCCTCATCGCCTATCGCCAATCGAAGCTCGCCACCGCCTTTGACGCGCTCTTGATGCTGCCGCTGGGCACGTCAGCGGTGATCGTGGGCTTTGGTTTCCTCGTGTCGCTGGGCCAGCTGCCGATCGACTTACGGACATCGCCGCTGCTGATCCCCATCGCCCACGCGCTCGTCGCGCTGCCCTTCGTCGTCCGCGCGACGGTGCCCTTGCTGCGCTCGATCGACCGCCGGCTCAAAGAAGCGGCGGCGGTCCTGGGTGCATCGCCGGCCAGAACGTGGCGGATGGTCGACCTGCCCATGGTCGGCCGGGCCCTGCTGGTCGGTGGTTCGTTCGCTTTCGCGGTTTCGCTGGGCGAATTCGGAGCGACGCTGTTCATCGTCCGACCTGACGCGCCAACCATGCCCATCGCGATCTTCCGACTGCTCAGCCAGCCTGGCGCTCTGGCGTTCGGCCAGGCCATGGCCATGGCCACGGTATTGATGGCGGTGACCGCGATTGCGGCGCTGGCATTTGACCGGCTGCGCACCACCAGCGTGGGCAGCACCTGATGTTGCGACTCGATGAGGTTCGCGTCAGCTTTGGGGGCACGACGGCGCTCGATGGCGTCAGTCTGGAGCTGGGCGTGGGCGAGCGCCTCGCAGTCCTGGGCCCCAGTGGATCGGGCAAGTCGACGCTGCTCCGGGCAATCGCCGGACTGGAGCCGCTCGCCGGCGGACGCATCTACTGGAATGGCTCGGACGTGACCCAGCTGCCGGTCCACCGGCGGAACTTCGGATTGATGTTTCAGGACTACGCACTGTTTCCGCATCGCGACGTGGCCGGCAATGTCGCGTTCGGCCTGGAGACACATGACGTGCCCGCGGCGCGGCGCAAGGTACGCGTCGACGAAGTGCTCGCGCTGGTCGGGTTGCGCGGCTACGGCGCGCGGCGCATCGACCAATTGTCCGGTGGCGAGCAGCAGCGTGTCGCGCTGGCCCGCGCCCTCGCGCCCACGCCGCGGCTGTTGATGCTCGATGAGCCGCTTGGCGCGCTCGATCGGGGCTTGCGGACGCGGCTGCTTGACGAGCTCGCCGGACTCTTCGCGCAGCTTGGCCTGCCGATCATCTACGTGACGCATGACCAGGAAGAGGCGCTGGCGGTAGGGGAGCGCGTGGCCGTGCTGAACCGCGGCCGGCTGGAGGCGGTCCTGCCCGCGCGCGAACTGTGGCTGGCGCCGCCCAACGAGTTCGTGGCGCGCTTCCTGGGCTTGAGCAACGTCCTGGCGCTGACCGCGGCCAGCGGCCGCCTCGCCACGCCGTGGGGCGAGGTCGACTTGGGCGCCGCACCCGCCGACTCAACCAAGGTGCTGATTCGACCGGAGGCACTCACGCTCAGCCCAGATGGGCCGCTCAGTGGAGCAGTGACAGCGGTCACCTTCCGCGGGGAGTCAACGACGATCCTGGTCCGGCCAACCGACGCGGCGGACGGCCCGCTGCTCGAAGCTCACCTGAAGACTGCTGCCAGCACCCCGCCGGTAGTCGGTCAAACGGTCACCCTGGCGGTCGATCGGTCCGGCGTGGTCTTCCTGTCCTGAGCGCATAATCGGGCCATGGAGATGCTTGCCACACAGATGCCCCAGGTGGGCCAGGCCGCGCCACCGGTCAGCCTGCCCGACGACGCCGGGACGCTACGCGACCTGGCTGAGCGGCGCGGCCACTGGACGGTTCTGTACTTCTACCCCAAGGACGACACACCCGGCTGCACGACGGAGGCATGCGAGTTCCGCGACATCAACTCGGACATGACCGCGCATGACGCCGAGGTCTGGGGCGTGAGCGTCCTGGGCAGCGGCAGCAAGGCCGCCTTCAAGCGCAAGTTCGGGCTGAACTTTGTTCTGCTGGCGGACGTCGACCATGCGGTTGCTGAGCGCTACGGCGCGTGGGTCGAAAAGAGCAACTACGGCCGCACATACATGGGCATCCAACGCGCCACTTTCCTGGTCGATCCCGACGGCAATCTTGCCCACGTCTGGCCCAAGGTGAAGGCCCAAGGTCACGCGGCCGACGTGCTGGCGACGCTCAATGAGGCGCGTGCTGCCTACGCCGGGAAGAAGCCCACTGAATGAGGCATCGCTCGTGGGGGGAGACGAACGATGCCTCGGCGCAAAGGATATACCGGCCTGCAACGGCGCTGTATGCATTTGAAATACAAGTAACACCTTCAAAGTGACCGATCAAACCACTGATTCGCCCGCTCCCGCGACCGCTCCCCACGAGGCTCGGCCGGACCGCGCGTTGGTGATCGTTGCTCACCCCGACGACGCCGACTTTGGGATCGCCGGCACCATGGCGCGCTGGATCAGGTCGGGCACCCTCGCCCGCATGGTCTGCTGCACCAGCGGTGATGCTGGTGCCGACGATGCCACGCTTGACCCGTTGGAACTGGCCCAGACGCGCGAAGCCGAGCAACGGGCCGCGGCCAAAGTCGTGGGCTACGAGGGGGTCGACTTCCTGCATCGGCCCGATGGTGCGCTCGAAAACGACCTCGCCTTGCGCGAGCAGCTGGTGCGCATCATTCGCACCTTCAAGCCGGACGCGGTCATCGCGATGGATCCCACGGTCATCATCTCGCCGCGCGGCTTTGTCCAGCACGTGGATCACCGCAACGCGGCCATGGCCGCACTCGACGCCGTCTACCCCGCTGCGCGCAATGCCATGGCTTTCCCACACCTGGTCACGGTTGATGGCCTCGTCCCGTGGGCGGTCAACCAGCTGTACCTGTTCTTTACCGATTCACCGAATGCCTGGGTCGATACCTCCGACACCATCGACACCAAGATCGCCGCCCTGCGCGAGCACACCAGCCAGCTGCGCAAACCCGAGGAGCTCGAGGCCATGCTGCGCGCCTGGGCGGCGGACGGTGGCAAGAGCATCGGCACCGCTGCCGCCGAAGCGTTTCGCTGGTTGAAGTTCGACTAGCCGCAAAGACAGAGTCTTTAGCGTGGCGTCGCGCCGGCCGGCAACAGCAGCCGGCGCAGCCGGCCCCACATGTCCCACAGCTCACCCAGGCGCGAGCCGCGCGGGCCCAGGATCTCGATCAGCCGACCCAGCGCAAGGTCCGGTGCCGCCGCGGCCAGCCACTCTTCAACGAGCACGCGCGTTCCTTGCCAGAGGCTGTCGATCGCGGCCTGACCGGCCGGCCGGCGCAGGGATCTCGGGTCGTGGCCGGCGTGTTCGAGCGCCATTGCCAGCTCGCGCGGGCCGGGAACCCGACCGTCGCACCAGCCCTCCCGACCGTCGAAGCCGTAACCCAGGTGCGCCAGACTCGCGACGAGCTGGCGGTCGTCATCAACCGAGAACTGGCTCCAGAACGGGTGGTTCTGCGGAAATGCGAGTGCGCCGTCTTCGAGCGCCCGAGCGGCGATCACCTCGCGCAGCTCAAGCAGCAGCAGTTGCAGCCGACCCGCTTCCACGCCCGTCTCCTCGGCGAGCCGCAGCGTCAGGCCGAGCAACGCCTGGCGGTCGCCGCGCAGCAGCAGTGAGATCGGCGCGGGGCCCGTGGCCTGCGCCGGCGGAGCAACCGTGGTGGCTGCGGCCGCGGCGACGACTCGCGCTGGCGCCGCTCGATGCACCTGGCGCGCGGTGTCCTCTTCGCACGCTGCCAGGGCGCGGCGTGCCTCGACGCACAAGTGCTGCGCCGCTTCGGCCGCGATGCGCGCGGCATCGGCCGCCAGCTCAATGCCCGGCAGGGCGCCTTCGAGCTGAACGATTTGGCGCGCCACTTCCTCCGCGCGCTGATCGGCCTGCTCCAGCTGCCGGTTGAGCCGATTGATCTCGCGCAGCCACTCGCCGGCCGACCCCTGGACATCGTTGTTCGTGCTGCCGTTGCGGGCCCGCGTGTAGCTCTCGTGATAGGCGCGACGCGCGTTTTCCTTGGCGTCGCTCAGCAGGCGGCGGTCGCGCACGCGGGCATCGTTGTCGCGCTGCGCATGGACGTGCGCGAGCTTGCGCTTGGCGTCCGCCAGCCGCTGGATGTGGATCTGCGCCGCCTGGGCCAGCCGCTCCGCGTCAACGCAGCGATAGTCGACGTCGGCCCGGGCGGCGGCGCACGGCCCGCTGCCCACGGAAGGTGGCGCGGGGTAGGCAGGCACTACCGGCAGACCGGCGGCTGAAACGTCGACCACGGCCCGACCCTATGCCGTGCCAAACAGGGCGACAATGTGACCTGTGGAGCGGTTCGGGGGTACCTGTGCGTCGACGGAGGCTCTTACATGCCTGCCTCGGCGACCGATGCTACGATCACTCGCGGTGCCAATCGAGCCCAGCCCGACCCACG
>JBDTUR010000012.1:0-22104 GCA_040007635.1 Chloroflexota bacterium | reverse complement strand
GGGACGGTTGACCCGCTGGTGCCGGGGAGCGGCCGCCGACCGGCCGCGGCCAAGACGGGTACCGCGAACGACCTGCGCGACCTGCTCGCATTTGGCTACCTCGCGCCGCCGGCCGACCCCACCGCGCCGCAGATCGTCGCGTCGGTGTGGACAGGCAACAGCGACCACTCGGCGCCGAACGCGGAGGACTTTTCCATCGTGGCCGCGGACGGCCCCGGGCGCATCTGGTCGTCATTCCTGCGCGAGCTTTCGCGCGAGTGGCCCATAGCCTCGTTCAGCGCGCCACCTGCGGGGGTGGTCCAGGCCACGATCGATGCCTGGTCGGGCGGCGCGCCGGGCCCGTGGACGCGCGACACCCGGACCGAGTACTTCATTGACGGCACTCAGCCAGGGGGCGCGCGCCAGGCTGATCCGCCGGGACTGCTCTACACGCAGATGTGCAACAACCGCTGGTTCGTCGACATCACCAAGGTCGAGCCGCTGGCGCCGCCAAGCTGGCAGGCGGCCGACGATGGCTGGATGGCCCGGGCGCGCCTGGGCGTGGGCCACCGCGGCGAGGACGGCGGAGTCACGGCGCATCTGTTCGGGCGGACCGACTGGGGCGGCTTCATCGCGCCGCTCGATTGCTCCCTCGCGCCGCAACCCACACCGCAACCAACCCCTGTCCACACGCCTGGGCCGACGCCTGACCACACGCCGGGGCCGACACCCGACCACACGCCCGGGCCGACACCCGACCAGACGCCGGGGCCGACTCCGGGACCGACCCCCGAGCCGACCCCCGAGCCGACCCCCGAGCCGACCGCTCCCCCGCCACCACCCGCGCCCTGAGCCTGAGCCTCGCGCCACTTCGCGCGGTGTCCCGGCACATGTGCTCGCCGGTCAGCCTTACGCCGCGGAGAGGCGTCCGCAGAGGCTCGCCGTGCGTGTGCGAGGGCGTCGCCGAGCGCGGATTCCCGCGACGCGACCCGCCCAACCAACGTTCGAGGCGCTTACGGTCGCACGGCAATGACAAATGCCGGGATAAGCGCGCGACGAGACGCTGGTAAGTCGCCCTGTCGAGACTGGGGCGATGATCAACCGTCGCGTCGGGCGCGTCCATCGCAGGCTGCGGCAGCACGCACGTTTCACCCAGAAGGCGTTGAGCGCCAAAGCCGGTGTCGGGCGGTGGAAGATCGGGCGACTCGAGGCAGACGTGATCGGGCCTCTGCGCTTCGAGGAAGTCGAGCGGTGCCTGGCTGCGCTGGGCGCTGAGCTCGAGGTTCGCGTGATCTACCGCGGCGCAGAAGCGGATCGCCTCATTGATCGAGTTCACTCCATGGTGGTGGCCCGGGTGGTCGAGGTGATGCGCGGCATTCTCCGAATGGGGCGAACGCGGCTCTTACGACATCCTGGCCTGGCACACCGCTACTCGGACCTTGCTGGTGATCGAGGTCAAGTCCGAACTCGCCACTGTTGAAGGCACTCTTCGGCCGCTGGACGCCAAGGTTCGGCTCGGCCCGACGGTCGCCACCAAGCGCTTCGGCGGCAGCCGCGGGCGGTCGGACAGGTTCTCGTTTTGCCCGAGGACAGGACAACACGCCGACAGGTTCAGCGCAACGACGCTTTGCTTCGGTCCGCTTTGCCAGCGACCTCGAGGCAGGTTCGCAGTTGGTTGCACGCACCCGCGTCAGCGATCGCCGGGATCTGGTTCATATCGCAGCGTGATGGGCGTCCGTGGCCGCGGAATCCGTCATCGGTGTTGCGGGTGCGTTCGGGACGCACCCTGTAAGCAGGCTGATACGGCTCCCGCGTTCGCACCGCAATGCCGGTGAGCGGCGGTGCCCGACCATCGCATCACCTAACTACAGGAGGAACCACACGATGGCCGGAACAAGCACAAAGAGCAGCACAACCTCGACGCTCAGCCACGCCGCGGACGCCGCGGACGCCGCGGACGGTGATTCGCGTCAGCCGCTGGACGCGGTGATCAGCGGCGCCCAGGGTGCGGCTGACGTCGCGCGCCAAACGGCTGGTCGTGCCGCCGCGGCACTACCGGACGCGGTCGCGGGTGCGCAGGTCTACGCACGCGACACGCGACGCACCCTCGAAGGCATGGATGACCAGACGCTAATGGCCGGCACGACGTTCGCGTTGGGCCTGGGCGTTGGCCTCTTCGTCAGCGGCGCGCACAGATTGTTGGTCGCGGCCGCACTCGTGCCGGCCGGCGCGATGGCGATGACGCTACTCGGGCGCAAGGACGCGTAGCGGGGAACGCATTGCGGGCGGAGGCCGCCCGCTGATAACAAACAAACAGACGGCCCGGCGGGCCGTCTGTTTGTAGTTGGAACTGAGCGCGCCCGAGCGGCGCGATCGAAAACCAGGGCGGAAGCGCTAGGCGGTAACGGGCGGGGGTGTCCCGGTCGCCGAATCCGACGGCCCGGCGCCCGCTGAGCCTGTGGTCGAATCCGTCGGTGTCGTCTGCGGCGTTGAAGTCGGTGACGGCGTAGATGTGGTCGTCGGGCCACCGCTGTGGCTGGTGCTCGAGTCACCCAGGTTGCCCTCGGTGTCGAGCACGTAACCGATGCCTTGGAAGGTCTTGATCGGACCGGCCTCACCCGGTGCCGCACCCAGCTTCCGGCGCACACGCGAGATCCAGACCCGCAGGTACTGCAGGTCGTCGCGGTACTCCGGGCCCCAGACCTTCGTGAGGAGCTCGGTGTGGAGCACGACCTTGCCCGCGTGAGCCGCGAGGTGCTGCAGTAGCAGCCACTCGGTCCGGCTGAGCGATACGAGTTCGCCGCCTTTGCGCAGCAGCCGCCGCTCAAGGTCGATCTCGATGTCATTGAAGGCGACGATGCCGGCACCCGGTGCGACGCCGCTCGCGCGACGGAGCACGGCGCGTACGCGTGCGGCGAGCTCATCGGGGTGGAAGGGCTTGGCGACGTAATCGTCAGCACCAAGATCGAGGCCCTTGGCCTTGTCGCTGGTCGAGCCCTTGGCGGTGAGCAGAATCACCGGCACCGGGCGCCACTCGCGCAATTGGCGCATGACCTCGATGCCATCGAGATCCGGCATCACGATGTCCAAGAGAACGATGTCGGGCCTGATTTCCTCGGCCTTCTTGAGCGCTTCTTCGCCGCTTCCGGCGGTGACAACACGGAAGCCTTCATCGTGCAGAGTCAGGGCTACGAGTTTGGTGATGCGTGGCTCATCATCGGCCACAAGCACCAGGGGTTGGCTGTTCACGGCACCTCCTGTAGTGGCTTCCAGACTACGGCCGCAACACAAGGAATCAGGCCTGCGCGGTCTATCGAACGCGTTACAAACTGCAATGGTTATTGCAGTTCTTGGTCTGTCCCCGCACGGCTGGTCGCGCCTCCACCCTCGCGGGCGAACCGTTCGGCTCCGAGCCAGTACCGCTTTCGCCCACTCAGCGACGGGCGAGCCCGTGGCATCAAGCTGACCCGCGGAGTCCAGTTGAAAGGCTCCTGACAGCCACCGACCGAATCGGCTGGTAACGGGCGCAACCACCTGCCGACCACGCTGACGCCATGGATGATCAACACAAGCTCCCGACCGGACCTGGTGAAGGTTCGCATCAGCCTGGCCAGGACGACGAACCCGACATGGGCGACCTGCGTCGACTGGGTGAAGAAGGTGGCCCAGTAGGGCTGCGCGTCGGGCGTGACCCGGCCAACCTGGGCGACGAGGTGCCCGCGGAAGCCGACATCACGCCGCCCGAGCCGAGCCCCGGCACGGCCCCAGATGTGACATGACACAAACAGAATTCGCAGACCGCGAAAAGGGCTCCTACGGCAGCCCGGGCGGCAGTGACACGCGTTCCAGCCGCTCCATGATCGAGCCGCTGATGCAGTTCTCGCTTGCTCTTGAGGCGGACGCGCTGCGGCTCGAGCCCGAATACCGGACGGGCGACCGCAACTCGCGCACGCTCGCCAAAGAGACCGACCTGCGCGTGCTCGTCACGGTATTGCGTGAGGGCGCGGCGCTCGAAGAGCAAAACGGCGATGCCCGCGCGACCCTCCAGATGATCGGCGGCACGGCCACTCTCGAAGTCGACCAGGCTGAGGCGCACCTTCAGGCAGCCGAGATTGCAGTGATCGATCGCGGCAGCCCGTGGGTGCTACGCGCTGACACTGACTGCGCAGTCCTGCTCACGATCGCCTGGCCGCCGGAAAAGGCGCGCGTCTAGCGGGCGGTCTGAGCGCCTAACCTGAGTGGCGCGATGTCGCTCGACAAGTACAACAAGAAGCGCGACTTTCGGAAGACCCCGGAACCGGCTGGAGTCGTAGGCGCGCCGCCCAAAGGCTCACGTCGCTACGTGGTCCAGCGCCACCGCGCGACGCGGCTGCACTACGACTTCCGGCTCGAGATCGACGGCGTGCTCATGTCGTGGGCCGTGCCGCGCGGCCCATCGCTCAACCCCGCCGATCGGCGCATGGCCGTTCACGTCGAGGACCATCCGCTCTCGTACTACGACTTCGAAGGCGTGATCCCCAAGGGCGAGTACGGCGGCGGCGACGTGATCATCTGGGACTGGGGCACGTTCGAGCCTGAGGAGACGAACGATCCGGGCAAGGCCGTCGCGAACGGCGAGCTCAAGTTCGCGCTCGACGGCGAAAAGCTGCATGGCCGCTTCACCATCGTGCGAACGCGCGGCTACAACAAAGGCCAGGACGACTGGCTGCTGATCCATAAGAAGGACGCGTTCGCCGATCCGAGCTGGGACGTTGACGCGCTTCCGCGATCGGTCAAGACCGGGCGCACGAACGACGAGGTCAAGGAAGGCCGCGACGCGGTCTGGGACTCGCGCGCGCCGGCGCCCCAAGCCGCAATCGATCTCGCGGCCGCGCGCGCCGCCGCCCTGCCTGAATTCATCGAGCCGATGAAGGCGACGCTTGCCGGCGGACCATTCGACGATCCCGACTGGCTGTTCGAGCTGAAGCTCGACGGCTACCGCGTCGAGGCCGTAGTCGACAAGGGCAAGGTCCGTCTCTGGACGCGCAACAAGCAGGACGCCGCGCGCTATTTCCCCGATCTTGCGGGGGCCAAGCCCACCTGGATCAACGCGCAACAAGCGATCGTCGATGGCGAGGTGGTCGCGCTCGATCGCGCCGGCCGGCCGCAGTTCGGGCTGCTCCAGGATCGCGCCGGCATGGGCCGGTTTGGGCCGCGACCGGTACCAGCGGCGAAAGCGTCACGCGGCGCCAAGGCAGCCGCGACCAAAGAGCCCGACGACGGCTTCGTGGCACCGGTCGTCTACTACGTGTTCGACCTGATGTACCTCGACGGCCAGTCGCTGCTGGACGTGCCGCTCGGGCAGCGCAAGCGGCTGCTCAAGAGCGTGCTGCGCGATCACGACTCGGTGCGCTACGGGACGCACTTCGATGACGGCCAGACCTTCTATGAGACGGTCAAGGAGCAGCAGCTCGAAGGGATGATCGCCAAGCTGCGCAACAGCCCGTACGAGCCGGGCAAGCGCAGCAAGGCGTGGCTCAAGATCAAGATCCGGCGCGAGCAGGAAGTAGTGGTCATCGGCTACGAGCCCGGCAAGGGCGCGCGCGCTGCACTCGGCTCGCTCATCCTTGCGGTGCGCGACGGCAAGGAATGGAGCTATGTGGGCGAGGTGGGGTCGGGCCTCGACAACAAGACCATCGCCAAGCTGAAAACAGAGCTGGACGACCACGCGGTGGATGCGCCCGTCGCGCCCAACGCGCCCCGGATTCGGGGCGCGCGCTGGTCCAAGCCGCGCCTGGTTGTGCGCGTCGAGTTCAGCGAGTGGACCGACGACGGCCTGCTGCGCCAGTCGGCCTACAAGGGCCTGGAGATCGCAAAGAAACCCCTCGACGTCGTGCGCGAAGTCGGCGGTTCGACCAAGAAGATGGCTGCCCAAGCGGAGTCCGAGGTCAAAAAGGCACCGATTCGACGCAAAGTTGCCAAGTGGGTGTCGGAGTTGAAGCCGCAAAGCGCAACGCCCGCCGAAATGAAAGCGCTGGCCGCGATGACAAAGGACGGTCCCTGGGAAATAGGTGGCGAGACAGTCAGCCTGACCAATCTCGACAAGGTGCTGTTCCCCGAGCCGCGTTTCACCAAGCGTGACCTCATTCGTTACTACGTGACGGTCGCGCCGGTGTTGCTGCCGTACCTGGTGGGCCGGCCGCTCAACCTGTCGCGCTGGCCCGACGGCGTGACCGGTCACACCTTCTGGCAGAAGCAGATCCCCGCGTGGGCGCCGCCGTGGATTGGGCGCTGGGACTACCCCGAAGCAGGCTCGAGCGAGAGTCACACCTATCTCGTCGCCGACCGCGTGGCGACGATGGCGTGGCTGGCCAACCACGCGACGATCGACCTGCACCCGTGGACCTCGCGTGCCGAAACCTACTGGTCGCCGACCTATGCGCTGATCGACATCGATCCCGGCGAAAAGACCACTTTCGACGAGATCCTCACCCTGGCGCGGTTGTATCGCACGGCACTCGACCACCTGGGGATCGTGGGCCTGCCCAAGACGACCGGCAAGCGCGGCATCCAGATCTGGGTGCCGATCAGGCCGGGCTACACATATCGCGAGACGAGCGATTGGGTTGAGGCGCTGTCGCGAGCCATTGGCGCCGCGGCGCCCAGCCTGATCAGCTGGCAGTGGGCCAAGTCAGCGCGGCGTGGGCTGGCACGGCTTGATTACACGCAGAACGCCATGAACAAGACCCTGGTCGCGCCGTACGCCGTGCGGCCCGTCGCCAACGCGGCGGTTTCGACGCCCATCACCTGGGACGAGCTGGACGATCCCCATTTGCGGCCGGATCGCTGGACCATCGCGACCGTGTTCGATCGGATCAAGAAGCGCGGTGACCTGTTCGCGCCGGCACTCACGCGCGAGCAGGAGCTGCCCGAACTGGACTGAAGGCGGCTCAGCGCAGCCAAATTTGTTATGCCGGCAACATCGCCCCGGGAGCAATCCACCGATATGCTCCAACCTCTTATGGCGAGGGGAACACGCGCGGCAGCCAAGGGCGGGAAGCTGGGCCGGGCACAGACGAACGGACCCGTGAAGGCGGCTCCGATCGAGGAGCACGACCAACCGCTGGCGCGTTCGTCGACCGAGCAACTGGTCGCGCAGCAGGCGACCTTGGCCCACATTGGTCAGCAGGCGCTGCAGCAGAGCTCACTCGAAGTCCTGTTCGCGGACGCGTGCATCCTCGTTGGCCAGGTGCTCGACACGGAGCTGGTCGCGCTCCTCAAGCTGTCAGACGACGGCGACTCGCTGCACATGGTCGAGGGCGTGGGCTGGCGGCCGGGCATCGTGGGCGAGTTCGACGTCTACACCATCGCTGAGACGCAATCGGGTTACACCATCGCAACCGGCGGGCCGGTCATCGTGCCCGATCTGGCGGCTGAGAAGCGTTTCAAGGTCTGGTCGGCGGTGGCCGAGCACGGCGCCAGGGCCGGCATGAGCGTGCGCGTTGGCGCTGCTGACAAACCGTACGGCGCCCTATCGACTTACACGACCCGGGTGGGCCGCTTCACCCGGGACGAGGCGAACTTCCTGCAGGCCGTGGCCAACGTGATCGCGGCGGCGGTAGAGCGCGACCGAATTGAGAAGGAGCTGCGCACATCGCGCGACCAGCTGGCGGCGATCGTGGGCAGCATAGACGAAGGCATCACGATGATTTCGCCGACCGGGCTGCTATTCGCCAACGATGCTGCGGCGCACCTGTCGGGCTTCGAAAGTGGCGCCGAGATGGCGGCAGTGCCACCCGGCGAGATAGTCAAACGGTTCGACATGTTCGGTGAAGACGGCGCGCCGCTGCGCGAGTCAGACCTGCCCACTCGCCGCGTATTGGCCGGCGAGCAATCGCCCGAAGCAATCGTGGGATTCAGGGTCAAGGCGACAGGCGAGGAACGTTGGTCGTCGGTTCGGAGCACAGCCGTACAGGACGCCCAGGGCGGCCCGACGCATGTCATCACCACCTTCCGCGACATCACCGAGGAGCGCTGGGCATCGAAGGCCGGCCGGTTCATGGCCGACGCCGCCTCGGCAATGGCCGGAACGCTCGATACCGAGGAAGCAGCTCGCCACCTGGCCGACCTGGTGGTGCCGCTTATGGCCGATTACTGCACGGTGGATCTGCTCCAACCCGACGGATCGGTCGAATCGGTCGCGTTCGCGCACGCGGACCCCGCGCGGCTCCCCCTCGTTGAGGAGGCCCGTTCGCAGCAGCACGTCACCACCGACGCCGTTAGCGGACCGGGAAAGGTGATCCGCGAAGGCGCACCTGAATTGCTCGAGCTCAATATCGAGATGCTCGAGGCGGCGCACGTGAGCGAGCAGGCGATTGGAATTGTCAAGGCACTCGAGCTGCGCGCATACCTGTGCGTGCCGCTCGTGGGGCGGCACGGTCCGATCGGCGCACTCACCTTAGTCATGGCGCAATCGGGCCGGACACTAGGCGCGCGCGAGCTTGCCCTGGCGACGGATTTAGGTGTGCGCGCCGGCATCGCTCTGGAGAACGCGCAGCTCTATCGGACGGCGAATGACCGCCGCGCCCAACTCGATACGGTCCTCGCGGCCCTCGAAGAGGCGGTCATCGTGTACGACGGCAGTGGCAAGCTGCGGCTGGGCAACCGCGCCGCCGCCGGCGTTTTTGAACGCGCGCTTCCGACGACCCTGGACGAACTTTGGCAGCGTTTGACACCAATGTCGGGCAGGGTGCCGCCCATGGGCATCGGCCCCGACGAGGGCATCGAGGTCCGCGCCGACGACGGCTTGCGCTGGTTCGAGATGCGCCGCTACGGCACCGGCGCGGAGCCGCCCTTGGAAGGCGAAGCGAAGTTGCCGTCGCCCACCGTCATCGTGTTGCGTGACGTGACGCATGCCCGTGCCGCGCGGGCCGCGCGCGAAGCCTTCATGGGTGTGTTGTCGCACGAGCTGCGAACGCCCATCACCACGATCTATGGCGGCAGCCAGCTGCTGGAGCGCGGACTCGCGCCTGGCCGCAGCGAAGAAGTCATCGCTGACATCCGCGCCGAATCAGAGCGGCTGGTGCGCCTGGTAGAGGACCTGCTGGTCATGACGCGCGTCGAACGGGGCATCGTTGAAACGAGCGACGAACCGGTGCTGCTTCAACACCTTCTGGCCTCGATCGTGGCCGGCTCGCCGGGGCGCTGGGGCGGCGCGCACATCAGCCTGGACCTGGGTCCGGGGCTGCCCGCCGTCCGCGGCGACGCCACGTACATCGAACAGGTTGTGCGTAATTACCTGACCAACGCGCTGCGTTACGGCAAGGGTGCGGAAAAGGGCATCGAGATCAGCGCCCAACAGCGCGATCATGCGGTCGCGGTGCGCGTCCTAGATCATGGCGCGGGGCTAGACGGCGAAGACGAGGCGAAACTGTTCGAGCTCTTCTATCGCAGCAGCTCCGCGCGCGGGGTGACCGGCGGCGCGGGCATCGGCTTGTTCGTCTCGCGTCAGCTGGTCGAAGCGATGGGCGGCCACGCGTGGGCCGTCGACCGGCCCGGCGGTGGCGCCGAATTCGGGTTCACGCTGCCTGTCTACGAGGCTGAGTCGGGCGTCTAGAGGCGAGCCCGGCGCTCGCTCAGACGGCGCCGCTCTCGACCTGCTGCGCGAGTGAGCGAATCTCGGCCATCCGCTCGCCCATCTTCACCAGCTCATCTGGATCGAAGACCTTGCGCGCCGCGGCAAACATGTCCGATTCCTCTTCCTCGATGTGGTGCTCGATGTTTTCCTTGGCCACGCTGAACTTGGCGCCCCATGTTTCATCGTCGACGGGCGTCGCCTCGAGCTCCTCGAACACCAGGTCAACGACGTGGTGCTCCTGGTAGCCCTCGAGCGTCAGCTCGCGCGCCTTGGGATGGGCAAGGAGCGCCGGGTAGAAGACTTCTTCTTCCATGCGCTCATGGGTGGTGAGCATTTCCTTGAGCCGCGCGAATAGCTCGGTTCGAGTCTTCACGCCGCGTTCGGTGGTTGACTCGCCTTCCTCAAGGAGCTTCTTGACCTGGACGTGTTCTTCATGCATGAGGGTGAGGGCATTCATGGGCCGACCGTATCGGCTGGAGCGTCCTTCAGCGCATCCGCGAACGGCTCAGGCATATTGCGGCGCGCTTGCAACGCGCCGCGAACTGGGCCGCACGGGCCCTAATCGATCTGCGCAACCTCGGGCATGTCGTGCAATCGCCAGACCGGCGTGCCGACCAGCCACAGCACGCCCAGGAGTGACGCGATCGTGACCACGAAGAGCGTCTCGCGCACCCCGATGACCGTGCCCAGGTAACCGCCCAGCAACGCCCCAATTGGGCGGATGCCCATGTTGATGAAGCGGAACGCCCCGGTGACGCGGCTGCGGATGCGGTCCGGGGTACGCGCCGGGATGATGGCGCCCGCGTTGATGTCGAGGATCATCACACCAAAGCCGGCAACGAACTCCATGGTGAACAGCGCGGCGAGGATCAGCGGCAACGGTCCGCCGGCCAGCGGCACGAGGATGAGCGCCGCCGGGAAGATGATCAAGCCCAGCACAAAGGCCGGGCCCAGACCCAATCTCCGGCCGATTCGACTTGCCGTCAAGGCACCGATTACCGCGCCTACCGCCCCCGCACCCAGTGCCAGTCCAAGCAAGCCAGGATCGACCCCCAGATAGGTCGTGACATACAGGATGAAGAGCGCCTGGAAGCCGAAGTTGAAGAGGTTGAGGGTGGCTGCCGACAGGACGGTCGGGCGCATGATCTCGTCGCGCAGGATGAAGCTCAGGCCGCTCGCGAGCTGACTGCGCAGGCTGCCCGGCTGATGCTCGACCGGCGGTTCAACAGCTTTGACGCGCGCCAGGAAGAACGCCGACGCGATGAACGAGACGGAGTCGATCACCATGGCGAAGGGCGCGCCCAGGAAGTGGATCAGCGCGCCGCCAATTGATGGCCCCGCCACGCCGGACAAGGAGCGGCTGCCGTTCAGCAGCGAGTTGGCCTGCACGAATTCGTCGCGCTTGGCCACGGCCACAAACAGGGTGGACCAGGAGATATCGAAGGCGACGCTCAACGTGCCCACGGCGAATGCGAGCAGGAACAGATGGGTCATCGACAGCCACCCACCAAGGAAGGCCAGTGGCACCGTCGCAATGAGTGCTGCGCGCAGGAAGTCGACCACGATCATGAGTCGCCGTCTCTGGTGGACGCGGTCCAGCCAGACGCCTGCAGGCAGCGAGAAGAAGAGGTGCGGCAGGAGCGAAGCGGCGGTGAGGAGGCCCATCTGGGCCGGGTCCGCCTTGAGGACGAGAACGGCCACGATGGGCAGCGCCAGGCTGGTCACCTGGTCGCCCATCACGCTGATCGTCTGGCCCAGCCAGAAGTTGCGAAACGGGCTTTGGCGCAGTAGCGAAGGCAGCGTCAGACGCATCCGCGGGACCCTATCAAAGAGGCCGCACCAGTTGGCTTGGTAGACTGCGCCGCGTCACTGGCGAGTGGCCAAACGGTAAGGCACCTGACTCTGGATCAGGGGATTGAAGGTTCGAATCCTTCCTCGCCAGCCAACTCCCGAGCCCGTAACACCTCATCTTCTGATTCCGCGGCACGCGAGCAAGTCAGAGGAGTGCAACATGGCCACCGCTCGCCTGATCTCACCCACCCGACGCCTCTCGCATCCCCTGGTCACATCCTCCCCGCGGCGGGTCCACTCTTCCAAGCGCCTTCCCTCCGACGCCGCCAATGACTTCTTGGCAGACTGCCTGGCGCCCGTCGGCGATCTCACTGAGGCACCGCGCCATCTCCTGGAGAACACCGGTCTCCATGGAGGCCGTAGCCCTCCGCTCACGCGACCGATGGCTCTCCGCCGCGCGCCTCGAACGCTGTCCGCCCGATTTGCCAGCCAAAGGGCGTTCGCGATGCGAAGCTGCGCCCATTCAGCGGTCAGCCATGAAGCCCGACTGTGCGTTGATGTCAGACCACTTGCTGTGGCCGTGGGGCTCGCCTGGCGAGTCTCAGTGTTTGCCCTTGAGTGGGCTACGCGGGTGCGGGGCGATAGAACCCCCACTAAGCCCGTGGTAGAGGAGTCTTTAGCCGCAGTCCTCGGTCTCGGGATCGCACGGTTCGCTCGCGGGTGAGGCCAACGGCTCACCTGGGTCAAACCCGGGAAGCCCGATAACCAGTCCGCCGCCGCCTCCCATCACAGTTGAGTGGGTAGGAACCGGCTCAGAGGCTTTTGGAGTCGCGGGAATGACCGAACTAGCGGGGGTTTGATTTGGGCCACCAGAAGTCGCCGCGGGATTCGGAGAGCTCGCCGCTTGCTCGCCGACGCCACTCTGCGCGTCTGGGCCGGGAGCGGCGGCTGGAGTGGTGTTGAATGCGACGAGCAACAGCACCGCGACAACGAGCGTCGCAACCGAAGCGCCCAGTAGCTTGGATCCTGAGATGAGTTTCGTCATCGTCTGAATCTCACCACCGTTTAGTGATTTGTAGTGACCGGAGCGACCGCGTCCTGATCGTTTAGCACGCCATCATTGTTCGTATCGTAGACATTCCGCAGGTAACAAGCATAGTACGTCGGCCAAGTACCCGGAGGATACGACTCGTCGGTGTGGTCGACCGAAATCTTCTCACAGGCGTGGTGCACATCCCCATCCCACTTATCGACCCAATACCAATCTCCATTCCACTCGATCTCTGCCCAGCTGAGAGTGGTCGTTATGAGTCTCTGCGCCCCACCAGGCGAACTCCCCCTTATCGGTGATTCCATTGTGGGCATCATTCGGCCACGTCCGTGGCCGAAGCCTACACACGTAGTTTTGACCGATCGTGGCATCGCGAATGCAGAAGTTCCATTTCGGATTTCCGTTTGACACGGTGGACGTGATCTTCAGGCGATAGGTGTGCCCGATTATCGGTGCGTTTCCATACCATCCATCGGCGAGGAACAAGGTTCCCTTTGAGTCGTCGTCGTAGGTATAGACAAAGTGCTCGGCCCCGTCGTGGGGATTGCGAGCCCGGGACCATTTTGGCTACAGTCGACAATCTCTCCGCATTGCGCATAACCCAACTGGACTATGTAGCCCTCGTAGTAGATGTCCCTTTGGAGAGTAGTAAGAACCAACGGTGAGTCCCCGTAATCGGACGTCGGGCTGTAGCAGAGCCGCAGGTCGACGACGGTAGGAATGCCGACGACGCCGGTCATTCCAGGGCCACTGCGATAGCGGTCAAATTCGGCGTAGTTGTACTCGTCCTGATCGCCGCTACTGCACCCCGAAGCGTATGTAGCCAAAACCACCTGAGCCTGAAGTGGAGCCAAAATGGCAACGACGCATATCGCTGCCAAGATTCTTCGCAGCATGCCCGGCAACATCTCGCTCGTTAGTTGCGCCCTCTTGCGTGACCGTAGTTCTGGTGTAACCGCCGTGTCAATAGTCAACGTCGCGCCGGCAAGGTGCCTGATCTTCCGCCGTGGTCGTCGCGCACCATCAATGGTCGGGCAGGTCTCGTAACAATCCGGAGAACCTTTCACGGAGTTTCCGATCCAGAGGCGGCTGTCTGAATTTTCGCCACCGAGGCTAGCGAGTCGCTTCAAACCGCATCAGCGTCAGGATGAATATGGCGCGCCCGCGTTTCGCGAGCTTTGGCGAGTACCTGAAGTCAGACGCCGAGTCCGAGGGCCCACAGCTTGCCACTTGGCCTCGCTCTCGGTCTGGATGGGAATAGTCGTGCAGCTTCATGACCTTGCAGCTTCATGACCGTGCATCTTTAAGTCGTCGCCACCGACTCCGCGCCCCCGAAAGGCACCAGGCCGCTCGCGTAGCCTCGCGCTGCGCGTCCCAGCGTGCGTTGACCTGGCAGCAAGTTCCAGCAAAGGCGCATTAAACTCGGCTGACTTAGCCACGCCCGCCTCTCAACCAGGAGTTAAGGTTCGAATCCTTCCTCGCCAGCCACTCCGCACCCTCCCCTGGCTGCGCTCTGATAGGTTCGCGCTGTGAGCAGCGACTTCATTCGCGACATCGTCACCGCCGACGTCGAGTCCGGGAAGCACGACACGATCGTCACGCGCTTTCCGCCTGAGCCCAACGGCTACCTGCACATCGGCCACGCCAAGTCGATCTGTCTCAACTTCGGGATCGCGGCCGAATTCGGCGGGCGCTGCCACCTGCGCTTCGACGACACCAACCCGGTCAAGGAGGAGCAGGAGTACATCGACGCCATCGAGGCCGACGTGCGCTGGCTTGGCTTCGACTGGGGCGAGCACCTGTACCACGCGTCGGACTATTTCGAGCAGCTCTACGGCTGGGCGATGGCGCTCATCGAGGCCGGCAAGGCGTACGTCGACGATCTCTCCGCGGACGAGATTCGCGACCACCGCGGCACGTTGACCGAGCCCGGCCGCAACTCTGTCTGGCGCGAGCGCAGCGTCGAGGAGAACCGCGACCTGTTCACGCGCATGCGCGCGGGTGAATTCGCGGACGGCGCGCGCGTCCTGCGGGCGAAGATCGACATGGCGTCGCCCAACATCAACCTGCGCGACCCGGTGCTGTACCGCATCGTCCACGCCGCCCACCCGCGCACCGGCAACGCCTGGTGCGTCTACCCGACGTACGACTTCGCCCACGGCCAGAGCGATGCCATCGAGGGCATCACCCACTCGTTGTGCACACTCGAGTTCGAGGCCCACCGGCCGCTCTACGACTGGTGCCTGGACAACCTGCCCGTGCCATCGCGCCCACGCCAGATCGAGTTTGCGCGGCTCAACCTCACCTACACCGTGCTGTCCAAGCGCTTCCTGCTGAAACTGGTCAGCGAGGGCCGCGTGCGCGGCTGGGACGACCCGCGGATGCCGACCATCTCAGGCATGCGCCGGCGCGGCTTTCCGGCAGAGGGCATCCGGGATTTCGCGACCGAGGTCGGCGTGGCCAAGAACGACAGCGTCCACGAGATCGAGTTGCTGGAGCACTCCATTCGTAACGTGCTCAACCGAACAGCGCCGCGGCGCTTCGGGGTGCTCGACCCAGTCAAGGTTGTCATCGAGAACTACCCCGAGGGCCAGACCGAGGAGCTGGAGGTGCCGAACAACCCCGAGGACCCCTCCGCCGGCAGCCGCAAGGTGGAGTTCGCACGCGAGCTTTGGATCGAGCGCGACGACTTCATGGAAGAGCCGGCACCCAAGTTCTTCCGCCTCGCCCCAGGACGAGAAGTCCGGCTGCGCGCGGCCTACTTCGTCACCTGCAACAAAGTCGTGAAGGATGGCGCCGGCCGGATCACCGAGCTGCGCTGCACATACGACCCCGCGACGCGGGGCGGCGACGCGCCCGACGGTCGCAAGCCCAAGGCGACGCTGCATTGGCTGTCCGCCGCGCACGCCGTCCCGGCCGAGGTGCGGCTGTACGACCACCTTTTCAGCAAGCCCGACCCTGGCGCCGCAGGCGATCTGCTGAATGACTTGAATCCGGAGTCCGAGTCGGTGCTTCCGGGGGCGCTGGTCGAACCTTCGCTGGCAGGGGCAGCGGTCGGGTCGACCTTGCAGTTCGAGCGCCTGGGTTACTTCTGCGTCGACCCCGATTCGACCTCGGGTCGGCTGGTCTTCAACCGCACGCTGACCCTCAAGGACACCTGGGCAAAGGTGCAAGCGCGGGCCGCGTCGTAGACTGGCGCCCTCGGTGGCGAGTGGCTCAACGGTAGAGCACCTGACTCTGGATCAGGGGGTTGAAGGTTCGAATCCTTCCTCGCCAGCCACTTCACACCCGCTGCGGCTGTACGTGCTCACGACCCGTAACGCGACCGGTCGACAGGCCAGGGATTGCTAGAGGCCCCGACGCCCCACTCGATAGCAGTCTCATGTGCCGGCTGGGTCGCCTGCGCAAAGAACCTCGGCTGGGGCCAGCCGCGGCCATAGATCATCGACACGCGAGGTCATCTCTCCATTGCGGGCACGTCGGCGCCGTTGGTGGCGCGGATTGGCGCTCAGGGAACGACCGGGGCCGTCACTTCCGGAATTCGATACACCCGGCCGTCGTTGGAGCCAAGGAGCAGCGAGCCGGTGGCCGGCTCAATCTCGAGCACCTCGATCGGAGGGAGAGCCCAGTTAGTTGCCGGGACTCCCGGCTCCGACGACGTGCCGCCACCGGCGACGACGGTCAGATGACCCGAAGGATCCATGCGCATCACCATCTGTCCCTTGTTGGTGAAAAACACCGGAAAGTAGACGTTGTCCTGCGCGTCAACCGCAACGGCGATCAGGCGAGTCGGCCCAACCTGGAGACCGGTCAGGTTCGGGTCGTAAGCGACGCTGCCGATCCCGTTGCCCGCGACGGTGGTGATGATGCCCGTGACCAGGTCGACCCGCCGCAGGTGTGAGGACGCGTAGTCAGCGATGTAGAGGGTGGTCCCGGCAGCATCGACCGCCACCGCTTCGGGGCTAGACAGCTCGGCATCGGTGGCCAGGCCACCGTCACCACTGAACCCCTGAGTGCCATTGCCGGCGACTGTGCTGATCTTGCCCGACTGGGCATCGATGAAGCGCACCCGCTGGTTGGATGTGTCGGCGATATACAGGTTGCCGGCTGCGTCGGCAGCCACGTCATAGGGTTGCGAGAGGTACGCCCGCTTTGCGGGCCCTCCATCGCCCTTGAATCCTGGGTGGTACTGGTTCCCGGCGACCGGTTTGATGCCGCCGTTGCCATCGATCGTGACCAGCCGGTACAGGCCGCGCTCGGCGATGTACGGCTGGCCGTCCGGAGCGAGGCACATGCCCTGTGGCCCGTACAGTCCCGTCGCCTCCGTATGGATGAGCCCGTCGGGCGTCACCGTGTGCAGAATCCCCGCGTTGCTATCGACGATCCAGACTGTTCCGTCAGGCGCGACCGCCAGCCCGGTCACTCGTCCAAGGAGGGAATCGGTCGCCCGGCCGCCGGCCGCCGGATCGGCAGTGCCGCCGCCGGCAACCACCTCGACCAGGGCCGAGCCTGGTGGCGTGGGACTCGGAGCCATCGAGGGAGTCGGGCTGGGAGCGGGAGATGCTGTCGGGCTGGGCGCTGGTGACGGAGTCGGAATCGGTGACGTCAACCCGCTCGGGGCAGGTGAGGAGGTCGGCGGGACGAGGCTCGCCGTAGCAATGACGGTCGGGCTGGCGTTAGGCCAGGTCGTGGGTGTGGCGGTTGGCGCTGCCGTGGGGCTGGCAGTGGGCGTTGGCGCCGACGAGCACGCCACGGCCACAGCGGCGAGGAGGGCAAGCAGCCCGCCCGGAAGATCAGGGCGGCCCGATTCGACCATCCGCATGGGAGTCCTCCGCAGCTATGACGCCACCTCGCCAGTGAGTCCACTCTCACACGAAGCCCGACGATCTTACGCGGTGCCACATCCGACCCTGGAGAACGCCCTGGGAAATCGCCCTAGATGGCGCCCTGGGCGGCGGCAGTGAGCAGCACGATCAGCGCTCCCAGCGCGGTGGCTCCTTCGGCGGCCCAGCGCAGCCAGCGCATGTCGGCGGCGCGATCCTCGTCGCGCACCACGTCGGGCAGGCCGCGGATCAGGTAATCGATGATCACGCCCAGCCCGACCAGACCGATGACCAGCAGGTGCTTGAGCAGCATCAGCACTGCCCAGGTCGTGCCGAAGCTGCCCAGGCCGCGGTAGTCGGGGTTGATCACCAACAGGTAGGTGCCGCTGACTACGAACAGCCCCACGGACAGGGCCACCAGCGGCAGCGCCCGGCGCTCGATCGCCGCCAGAGTCCGTGCCTGGGCGGGCAGGTCGAGCGCTCCGGCCAACCCGGGCAGGATCATCCGCGCCAGGGTGCCGTAGTAGCCCCACACGACCACGAACGCGGCGGTGTGCAGCGCGATGGCAAGCACCTGCTCCAGATCCATGTCTCCCTCACCTACGTGCGCCCGCCACCGGGCGGTCGTGCTGACGGCAACACCGCGGTCGTCAGTTCGTCCTGGCGCGGGAGGCGTGACGGTCAGCCTCAGCGCGGCGCGCGCTGCGCCTCTGTTACGCGGTGGCGGCCGCCATCGGTACGCCGATGCCAAGGCCCTGCGCAACGCGGTTGCCGTAATCCGGGTCGCACTGGGCGAACAGTCCGACCATGCGCTCCTGAATCTGCCGCTCGCATTGCCCGAGCAGGCCGATCAGGTTGGCGAGCAGCTCGTCGCGCTCCGCATCGGGCATCGTCCGGTAGCGCTCGCCCGCCTGGGCGAAATCGTTCGTGCGCTGGATCTTGGAGCGCGTCAGCCGGCCCGTGATCTCCGGCTCGTAGTCCGGAGCGTGCCGTTCGGCCTCTTGCAGGCCGCCCGTCGAGTTGGGCTCGTAGTTGACGTGCGGGTTCGGACCCGTCGCGTCGACCGCATAGGCCATCTGGCCGTCGCGCTGGTTGGTCGCCGGCCGTGTCAGCGGCTGGTTGATCGGCAGCTGGAGGTAGTTCGGGCCGACCCGGTAGCGCTGGGTGTCGGAGTACGAGAACGTCCGCCCGATGAGCATCTTGTCGTCCGAGAAGTCGAGCCCGTCGACCAGCACACCGGTGCCGAAGGCGGCCTGTTCGTTCTCGGCGAAGAAGTTCTCGACGTTGCGGTCGAGGGTCATCATCCCCACCGCGCGTAGCGGGAAGACGTCCTCCGGCCACGTCTTGGTGTCGTCGAGCGGATCGAAGTCGAGCTCCGGGTGGGCATCGTCCGACATGACCTGGACGTTCAGCTCCCAGCGCGGGAAGTCGCCCCGCTCGATCGCCTCGAACAGGTCCTTCGATGCGCTGCCGAGCTCACTCGCCTGGATGGCGTCGGCCTGGGCCTGGGTGAGCGACTCGACTCCCTGCTGACTCTTCCAGTGGAACTTAACGAGCACGCCCTTGCCGGCTGCGTCGACCATTCGGTACGTGTTGACCCCAAAGCCGTCCATGTGGCGGTAATCCTTCGGGATCCCGCGCGGGCTGAACAGCCAGGTCAGCATGTGCATCGACTCTGGCGTCAGACTCATGAAGTCGAAGATGCGATTGGCCTCCTGGCGGAAGGTCACCGGGTCCGGCTTGAGGGCATGGATCACGTCGGGGAACTTGATGGCGTCGCGGATGAAGAAGACAGGCAGGTTGTTGCCAACCAGGTCCCAGTTGCCGTCCTCGGTCTTGAACTTGACGGCGAAGCCACGCGGGTCGCGCGCGACCTCGGACGAGTCGCGCCCGCCGATGACCGTCGAGAAGCGGATCACGACCGGCGTCCGCTTGCCCTTCGCCTGGAAGAGCTTGGCCCGGGTGTAGGCCGATGCAGGCTCGTCGCCGATCGTCCCGTAAGCCTCGAAATAGCCATGAGCGACGAAGCCGCGCGCGTGGACGACCCGCTCGGGTGCGCGCTCGCGATCGAAGTGGCTGATCTTCTCGAGGAACTGGTAGTTCTCGAGCGTCGCCGGACCACGGCTGCCGACGGTGCGCTGGTTCTGGTTGTCCGTGATCGGATGACCCTGGCGGTTGGTCAGGCGGTCGGGCATTTGAACGCCTCCTGAATGTCTTTCTTGCTGGTTGATCTGGTGGGCGGAGGTCAGCCGGCCGCGGCCGAAGTCGGCACGCGCTCGTCGCCCTGAAGGTCGACGAGGCTCCGGCAGGCGACACAGCGGAAGCGGCGGGCCCGGGCAGGACGCTCCTCGAACATGTTGCCGGTGCGCACCGAGGTCACGATCAGGTCGACCGCGCCGTGGCGATCGCACGCCGCACAGCCACACTCAACGCACGTCGCCAGCGCTGCGGCAGACGTGCCCTCGCCGGAGCAGAAGAAACAGTTCATCGTGCCTCCGAGGTCGGTCCCGGCGCATGCCGCTGACAAGCGGATGGCCGACACAGATCAGGATGGCCGCACCCAGAGCGCAGCCAACAGTGCCATTGCTCCCGATCGCGAACGCGGCTGTGCCCGCGGGTCGGTGGTCACACAGCGGACCCTGCCGTTCGGCCCCCTTCAGCCCGCAAAAGGAACACGCATTAGGTCCGTATTTCTCCTGCGTCGCCGTGGGCTCGCAGACGACAGTGGAGTCAGGCCAAGAAGACGAGCAAGAAGCTCGAAGGACCTAGTTGCGAAGGAGCTCTACAAATGATCAGCCGACTTACGAAGCTCGGTGTGGTTCTGGCAGTCTTCGGCCTGGCGTTCGTCGCCGCCGGCGGCTATGCGTTCATCAAGGTCCAGGACGGCCAGAAGGCGCTCAACGCCTTCAGCGCGGCGCAGAGTGTGTCGCTCTCGTACGACGCCCAGGGCCAGCTGACCGATCACGGCGATGCCGCCGCAGCGGTCGCGATCATGAATCGCCTGACCAACGATTGGGGTTACACGGTCGACAAGAGCGAGTTCAACCCCAACGACCCGATCGTCAACACGGCGAGCGAGTACATGTACCAGATGGCCACCATCTCGACCCACGTGCTCGACATGGAGATCCCGATCACGCTGACCGACGACTACACCGCAGCTGACGGCACCCTATATGCCGCAGGCGCACCGATCCCGTTCAACGTCGACGGCCGCTACTACAGCCAGTTCGATCGCACGGATCCGGTTCAGGCCGCAGCGCGCGGTATCGCCTGGAGCCCCACCGCCTTGAGCCTCATCGGCCAGCTGGGCGTTGGCGCCGTGACTGCATCCTCGCTCCAGATGGGCCTGGGCGTGGCAGCCACGGTGGGTGGCCTCGGGTTTGTCTTCTTCATCGCCGGGCTGGGCCTGGTCTGGGCAGTTCGCCCGGAGACGGCCAAGGCGAAGGCACCGGCCACTCAGCCGGCGTACGTACCAGCGGCCTGAACTAGCGGGGGCGCGAGCCCCCAACCGCAAGCACCTCCTCAGCCGGGTTGGTCCCCCAGGACCGGCCCGGCTACCTTTTGTTGTGCGGGGCCAAGGCCTGCTGGTCACGCCTCGACGGGGCGTGGCCGATCTGGTCAAGGATGAGCGACAGGCCAGTGCCCACAAAGGACGCGACAAGGCCAAGAGGCGTCCAATGGCGCGCGACGTCTGTGATGAAGTGACGCAACACCTGCGCAAACTCGCCAGTCGTCCACGGGGCGCCGTTTGCCACATCGAGGACGGCCACGACCGATGCACTCACCCAAGTGATGGCGAGGCCGAGCGACACTCCGGTGAGGATCAGACGCGTGGCGGCGCCACTTGCCTTGAGCGCGAGGTCAGCGCGTGCCAGGTACCACGTGCCAAGCGCGGTCACCAGCACCAGCGCTGCGTGGAGCGCAGGCATGCACCACTGCATGTTGGAGAGGCCAACGTACAGCAGGCCACACGTGAGCACGAGCAGGCCGTAGACAGTGAGCCGGCGAATGCCGACGCTGGCGAACAACCCCATGTCCACCTCCAGCGGATGGCCGATTCTGATGCGCACCAGCGTGCGTGGAAAAGTGCCCAATGGACACCATTGGCCGGCCATTCGACAGGGAAACCACGGGGCCGAGGCGCGCAGAGCATCAAGGTGGCGCCATTCCCTGCGCGAACCACCTCTGAACGGCCAGTGCGAGCGGGATTGCTGCGTGTATCGGCCGATCTTGAGTCGCCACGCGCATCAAGCGTGGCGGGAGGTGGCTTGGTCAGGTCAGGTGCAGCTCCGCGCGGGTGGTGGTCTCTGTGGGCACGTCGATGAGCTTGAAGCCGACCGACTGAGCCGTCCGGCGCATGCCGTAGTTGGACGCGAGCATGTCCGCCCAGATCAGCTCCAAACCTTCATCGCGACCGATCTGGACGATCCGGCGCAATAGCTCGGCACCCAGGCCCCTGCCCTGCCACGGGTCGCCGACCAGGATCGCGAACTCGCCCTCCGGCACGGCGTGCGCCTTTGACAGGCGACCCACCGCGACGATGCGCCGCTCGCCCTGCTCATCGGTGTCCTCGGCGACGAGCGCCATCTCGCGGTCGTAGTCGTTGAAGGCGACGCGCGTCAGACGCTCGTGCGCCGTCCGCTGGGAAAGCCCCAGGTGCTCGAAATAGCGCGAGTAAACGGTCTCCTCGGTCAGGTCGGCGTGGAAGCGCACCAGCAGTGGTTCGTCCTCCGGGCGGATTGGTCGGATGAGGAAGTGCGAGCCATCCCGTGCGGTCCAGTTCGCCACGTACTGCAACGGGTACGGCCGGATCGAGAGACGCGGCAGGTCAGCGTCAGCCA
>JBDTUR010000011.1:0-22219 GCA_040007635.1 Chloroflexota bacterium | reverse complement strand
CCGCGACCACATACATCGCGGCCATGAGCCAAGCGAGCGGCGCAAGCCCCGCGAGGCTCACCCCAAACTGCCTCAAATTGTTGGTCAGGACCGCTGCAAACGGGCGGCCCTGTCGTGTTGCTACCGCCGCGGCGGCCAAGGCGTTATCAACGGCGAAATAACCAATCCCGGCGACTGCGACAGCGGCCAGGCTCCGTGCGTCGGCAACGAATCCGCCCGGTGTCGCGATTGTCAGCAGCCAGCCAGCGCCGATTGCCGACAGGGATAGCGCCGAATGGTTGAAAACGGATCCATACCAAGGAATCCCGCCAGGGCGACCCGCGAGGCCGCGGATTTCGCGAAGTTCGATCGTCCCTATCAGCGCGACGGCCACCCCAGCAGCCGGTCCTCCGAGGGCCGTTGCCGCTAGGACGGGCGCGATCGTTACGTCCACCACTGCGCCGCCTGTCATTCGCACTGGCGCCGCCGCGCCAAGGAATACAACTGCAACCCAGAAGGCGAGGCCGGAATACCCGCCGATCTCGGGTCGGAGTGGTGACAACAGGATGGTCGCAAGGCACGCGAAAACTGCCGCTACGCCTACGAATGCAACCAAGAGGCGCAGACGGGACCCGCTGCTCCACAGTCGAGTCATGTGCACAAAACAAGTATCGAGGCGCCGTAAGCGCCTCGATACTGGGCTGTAAGTACCAGTGGGGACCGTTCTAGAACGGTCGCACCCCTGCCGATCCCGCTAGGACCATCAACAACAGGGTTCCCGCCAAAAGCGCGGTCCGCTTGACTGTCCTGAACATCGGACTTGTTAGAAGCCCTTGACGCTCTTGTTCGCTTCCATGTGCCCGCTCCTCTGCCGAACCTTGTCGGGTTCGGGTGTGCCCAGGCGCCTATGGCGCCGCCTCCGACCTGTGTTGGAGAGCAACGGAAAGGTACGGTTTGGTGCGGTCTGCCCCATATACGCATGGAGGCGTATTCGTTCCTAGCCGGTCACCTCGGTAATAGACGGTGGCTCAAGCCCGTCGGCTCGGTCCAGCGATACGAGATGCTCGTACTGAGACAGCGCGGCCGAACGAGCGCCAAGCTTCCAGTAGATGCGTACCAGTCGTTGCTCGATCTCCCGTGCCGTGGAGTCAACATCAAGGACATGCGATGCGATGTCGCGAGCCTCGGACAGGTCGCCAGAACTCTCCAGTTGGTCCAGAGAGGCGGTCGCGAGGCCCAAGAATTCCGCGTGAAGCCTGTGGCGCCAATTCATGGCCCACTCGTCGTACTCGAACTCCGGCGCAAACCGGCCCGCGTAGGCGCGCAGCGTCGAACTCGCGTCAGCCGCGGCAGCACCAGAACGTCGAGCATCGCGGGCTGATTGAATGAATGTTGAGCTCTGGATTCTCGTGAGATCAGCATCAAGCCAGACGAGGTCGCCTTCGAAGTGCACGTAGTCGACCGACAGTCCGTCCTCGTACCAAGGGTCGATATTGCGACGCAAGAAAAACAGCGATTGATTGAGGCTGTTCGAGGCGCTGCCAGGGTCAGCATCTGGCCAAAGGTCGTCAAGGACCTGCTCGCGCGTTGCGGTCAGCCGTGGACGCGTTACCAGATACATCAAGAGCGCCGCTGCCTTGCGACGCGATCGACTTAGCGCTACTTCGCGAGTGCCCACCACGAACACGACGCGGCCTAGGTCGCGGATTTCCAGAGGCGGGGCAACGCGCTTTGCGAGGTTCAGGCCGAGTCCGTCGTCGGTGCGTGCTCTCCGCCCATATGCCTTCGTGTAGGCGCGCAGTCGAGGCACATCCTCGAACGAGCCCACATCGTCAAGTGCTACGGCGGCCACACGCCCGCTTGGGGTGTCGCCTTTGGCTAGTTGGCGTCGTAAGACGGGCAGCCATCGCTCGGGCCAGGAGCGCATCGAGCGCAAGAGCTCCGGGGGCAAGGGCTGAATCTGCGCCAGCGACTCTCCGATCGCGTCAGCTATTTCCAGCACGCCCAGCTGACCCCGCCCCGCGAGCGATGCGATGGCCGCGCCGATACGCGCTGGGTCTGACATCGCAAGCGCAACGACAGCCTTGAACTTTGCCTCGTCATTGCCGGCCGCCACCTCTCTGGCACTGTCGAGGCCGCGTTGAGCACATGACAGGGCCACTTGCCTCCTTCCAGAGATCAGATTCGCGATCGATTCGCAAAGCAATCGGCCTAGCGTGTCACCGACGTCCAGTGGGCGCTCCGCTGGGATCTGACCCAGAAGCTCGAGCGCGTGATCAGGAGACGCGGCGAGGGCAAGAAAAGCTTCCGCGCGCAGACTCTGAGTGACGCCTTGAATGTCTGAGAGGCCATGAGTCATAAGCGTTCGCGCGTTGTCCACCATTCGAATCGCTCGGTCACGTTGACCCGTGATTGCCCACAACAGAGCGAACTCCGCGGGCACATCGCCATGCTCGCGGCCCGATGACAGGCCATCGACGAAGTGCTGCTCCGCCCGGGAGCGATCACCCATCTCTAGCCAGCATCCCGCAAGAACGGCATGGGTTGAGTAAGTCTCAGTTGGCAGGTCGGCCAACTGTTCAAATGCCGTTAAAGCCCGCTGGCCGAGTCTAATCGCCTCTTTGGGATCGCCAGACGATTGGGCAGCCACAGCGGCGTTGTGCAAGCTGATTGCCGCGAAGTAGGAGTACCCAGCTCCTGCTTGCTTGACGGCCATTTGCTCGAGGCGCCGGGAAAGGACCGCGAACGGCACCCTTGGAACCGAGAGGGGACTCGCATCGATTTGGATCTGGATAATGTCGCGGAGAATTGCCGGAGTCTCGGGATCTGCTCTTGCCTCCTCCAGCGTCGACAGCATCAGCTGGCGATCGCTAGTTCGCCATCCAAGAGACAATCTGGTGTGGCGAATGACCGCGCGAACCAAGGCAGGGGAAGCCGTCGTATCGACCGACCCGAGCAAATGCGCCGCTCTGTCCAGCTCTCCGGCCTCGATGTAGCGACGAGCTTGGATAGCCGCCACCGCAGGATCGGCCGGAACACCCTTTAGGCGGTCGACTAGATCAGAAGCGGCACCCCACCGGCCGGAGCCGATCGTGTCCATCACCGATCTACCCACGCAGCGCATGGCCTCAAGATCCAGCCCAGCTTCAAGATAATGGCGAGCGGCTGTGAGCGGTTCGTCAGACTCGACTGCCTTTGCCACGCGCTCATGCAGATTGGAGATTGCAGCTCCGTCTATCTGGGTATGGAGGCGTCGCGTCAAGAAGTCGCGTAGCAAAGGATGGATTTGCCGAGATGAACTGGTCTCACTCGAGCGGCTGAGAAGCCCCAGCCGATCGGCATCGTCCAGCCAAGACTGAACGTCACCTAATGAAGCCCCAGCCGCCGTGTGGTCAAGCAGCGCCAGGGCGTGCTCGGGTACGACGCGGTCCAGGATTGATGCGCGAACAATTAGGAACTCCACGTCGGTCGGGATGTTGGTCAGGACTTCCTCAGCCAGGAAGTCGTAGATCGGTCTCTCGGCACCAGACAAAACGCTGGCGAGGGACCTCGCAGCTGAGGGAGGTCGATTGCGGATCGATCCAAAGAACAATTGCAGACTCGCTGCCCAGCCGCGAGTTCGACGATCGACCACCGCTAGAACCTCCGCATCAAGCGGTGTGTTGTAGCGGTCAGCGAATAGGTCGTGTGTCTCCCCTATCGCGAACCGGAGCTCATCGGTCCCCACTTGCGCAAGCTCACCCATAGCCTCCAGCCGGCCAAGCTTAAGCTCGGGTCTTCGACGAGAGCTAATTACGAAATGCAGCCATTGCGGGGCGTCACGCACAAGGCGTTCAAGGATTTCTCGTGCTTCTGCATTCGACTCGACGGTGTGGAAGTCGTCTAGGACCAATGTGGTCGGGGCCTCTCTGATCTGCCGGAGCTCGGAGATAAGGGTTGCCACGATGACGTGGTTGGGAGGGCCGCTCGGACCAATCTGCTTGAGGAGGCTCAGTGTTGCGGTGCCGAAGGAGGGGTCGACTTCGCGGCACGCGGCGATCAGGTAGTTGGTCCACGTGATCGCGTCGCCGTCCGTGGGGTCGAGGCGGTACCAGAGTGTGCGTTGGCCCGAGCGGGCCGCGAAGTCGGCGAGCAAGGTGGTTTTGCCGTAGCCGGCTTCCGCGATCAGCAGAGTGACGCGGGACGCGGTTGCCTCGTGGAGACGATCGATCAGCCGCTGGCGCGTGAGTGTTGTGCTGCGCAGCGGCGGTGGCTGGATCTTGGATCGGATGACGGGTGGGAAGTCGGGCTCGGCTTGCTCTCGTTTGATCGGAGGCAACTCGGGCAACTCGGGCAACTCGGGCAAGTCGGAGGCGTCGGCGGCGTGCGCTTTTGTATCTGTCATCGGTGCCCCGACGACGGCAGAGCGGACCATGCGGGCATGATGCTGGTCGCCCCTTATCGGTCAGTTACCGCGCCGACGGGCGACTGTTGATAACCGCACCCCACCGCACAGCACGCGCTAACCGCCCTGGTCGCCCTCGTACTCGAAGTGGAGCTTCAGCTCGACGCGGTACTCGACGATCTCGCCGTTCTCGACGCGTGCTGATGACTTGACCACTTCAACTTCGCGGATGTTGCGCACCGTGCGCGCCGCGGTCGCGACGGCCATGCGCGCAGCGTCGCTCCACGACTTGGGGCTCGTCCCGACCAGCTCGCGGATGATGACCACGCCCATCTCACTCCCTCAATGCGGACCGAGAGTCTACGCGGGCGCCCCGCGGAACCGAACCAGCCGTCTGACCGTCAAACGGCGCATGCCAAAGAAGACCTTCGCGCTGCTCGCGCTTGCACTCGTCGCCCTCACCTCTGCGTGCACCGCGGTGCCGGGCGCTTCACCCACGCCGTCTGTCCCACCGACGCCCAGTCCGGCGCCGACACCCACGCCGAGCCCCTCCTTTGGGCCGAACGACATCGCGCACCCAACGGAGACGACTGACATCGTGCTCCGCCTGGAGCAGGGCGGCGGTTTCATGCCGATCAACTTCTTCATCACCCAGGCGCCGGCCTTCACCCTGTATGGCGATGGCACCGTCATATTCAAGCAGCTCGACACCCGCATGGCTGGTCCCATGGGTAACCAGGCAGAGCTTCCGTGGCTGGTCGGCCACCTTGATGAGTCGCAGATCCAGGCCCTGCTCCAGTTTGCGCTCTCAACCGGGCGCCTGGCCAACGCCAAGGCAACGTACGACAACAACACGTGTGCCGACTGCGGCTCGACGACCTTCACGCTCAACGCGGCGGGTCTTTCGAAGAGCGTCAACATCTACGCGCTGATGGAGGTCACGGACCCGAATCAGCCCGATGCTGCCGACCGCCAGGGCTTCAACCAGCTGGCAACGGTCCTGAACAACTTCCAGGCGCAGTCGGGCGTCGACCTGGGCGAGATTACGCCTTACGACGCGGCGCTATACAAGGTCGTGCTGCTCGATAACGGATTTGGCCAGCCAGGCGTCCAGCCCAAGGATTGGCCCTGGGACGACCTCACGCCGGCCGATTGGCCTTCTGCCGAGGAGCCTGACAGCCGCGTGAAGATGCTCGACAGCGCCCACGTCGCGAAGCTGCTCGACGTGCCCAACGGCGGCCACATTGGAGTGTGGGTCAAGGAGCCCGACGGCACCCTCGTCCAGTTCGGCGTGCGCCCACTGCTCCCCGACGAGATCGACGCCTTCAACTCAGCCAGCTGACGGCTGGCCCGAGCGCGCCCCAGCTAGTTGTAGCTCGACGTCGAGCCTGAGGGCTGATACACGCCGGAGTAGCGCGCCTCGTCGGCGTACGAGACGAAGCGGGTTTGCTTCTTGCGGAAGTAGAGCTTGGTCTCACCGGTGGGGCCGTTTCTGTGCTTGGCGAGGCGGAGGTTGATGATCTCGCCGTCGGGGTCATCGTCCTCGCCGCCGCGCTCCTTCTCACGCCATAGGAACATGACGAGGTCAGCGTCCTGTTCGATTGAGCCTGACTCACGCAGGTCACTGAGGCGCGGCTCCTTGCTCTCGCGCATCTCAGCCTGGCGCGACAGCTGCGAAAGCGCCACTACCGGCACCTGAAGCTCGCGCGCCAGCGCCTTCAGACCGCGTGTGATCTCGCTCACTTCCTGCACGCGGTTGGCGTCGCGCGACTGGACGCTGCTCTGCATCAGCTGGAGGTAGTCCACGACGATCAGGTCGAGACTGCTTTCAGCCTGAAGGCGGCGCGCCTTGGTGCGCAGCTCCATGGTGCTGATGTTGGGCGTGTCATCGATGAAGACCGGCGCTTCCGCTAGGGCGCTCATCGCCGGGGCGAGGCGCGTGAAGTCCATCTCTTCGAGGAAGCCCGTGCGCAGCCGCTGACTGTCAATATTGGCGACGGAGCTGAGCAGGCGCAGCACGAGCTGTTCCTTGCTCATCTCGAGCGAGAAGACGCCCACTGTCTTGCCTTCGCGGACGGCGGCGTGCTCGGCGAAGTTGAGCGCGAGGCTCGTTTTACCAATGCTGGGCCGCGCGGCGAGGATCACCAGGTCGCTCTTCTGGAGGCCGCTCGTCAGCGCGTCCAGATCCGCGAAGCCTGTGCGGATGCCGCTGATCTCGCCTTTGTGCTGGTGCAGGTAGTCGAGCCGGTCGTAGGCGTTGTAGAGCAGTGACTTGAGCGGCATGAAGCCACTGTCGACGCGGCGCTCGCTGACGCCGAACAGCTCCTGTTCCGCCTTGTCGATCGCCTCGCTCACGTCCGCGCTGTCGTCGTAGCCGATCGCGGCGATCTTGCCGGCGGCACCGATCAGGTTGCGCAGCACAGCCTTGCGCTCCACGATCCGGCCGTAGTGGATAGCGTTGACCGCGGTGGGCGTCAGGTTGATGAGCGAAGTCAGGTATGCGCTGCCGCCTACGCTTTCCAGGGCCTCGCCGCGCTCAAGCGCCTCTGAGACCGTGACGATGTCAACGGGCTCGCGCCGCTCGTATAGCTCGAGGATCGCCTCATAGACCTTGGCGTTGGCCTGGCGGTAGAAATCCTGGGGGCGCAGGAAGTCGGCTACCTCGATCACGGCGTCGCGGTCGATCAGCAAAGCTCCAAGCACCGACTGCTCGGCTTCGATCGACTGCGGCGGAAGGCGGTCTATGGACAACGCGGTTCTCCAGCGGTAATTGCGTTACCCGATGGTGTCCTGTTGCCCGGTAGCAGGCGATGGGCTTATGAACGGAAACCGTCCCCTATTTCGCGGCGGGGTGTGGAGTCCCTGTGGAAGTTGTGGGTAGTTAGTCGACCCGACGGATAACTCCGACGAGCTTGCCCTGGATGCGCACGTCGTCATAGAACATGGGCTCATACCGCTCATTCGCCGGCTGGAGGCGAATGCGATTCTTCTCGCGGAAGAAGCGCTTGAGCGTGACGCCGTTGTCCTCGACCTGGGCGACCACGATGTCACCATCGTGCGCGGTCTGCTGCGGCCGGATGACGACGAAGTCGCCGTCCGTGATGTGGGCATCGATCATGGAGTCGCCGCGCACCTTGAGGACGTAGGCGTCGCCATTTGACAGCGCGTCCGGCACGGTGAGCGTCTCGCTTGCTTCTTGGTATGCCTCAATTGGTCCGCCGGCGGCGATCTCGCCGATCACCGGCAGGGCGTGCGAATCGAGGCTGGTGGCCTGGGCCGCCATTGGGCCATTTGATCCGGCCCGAATCGATGCACTGGGCGTCAGCCGGATGGCGCGCGACGCTGCGGCGCCGCGTTCGAGCATCCCCTCACGCTCGAGCGCCTGGAGGTGATGATGGACAGCCGACGTGGAGGCGAGGTCCACTGCTTGGGCAATCTCGCGCACCGACGGTGGATAACCACGCTGACGGGTCGTTGTGGCGATGTATTCGATGATCCGCTGCTTGCGGGCGGCGTCGTGCTTGGTCACAGCGCCTCCTTCCGCGCGTGACGATACCGAACGCCTGTTCTGTTGTCAACTCGTCTCAGCGCGTGGTTGCTGCTCCATCGAGCCTAACCAGGCCACTGACGACCGTCACGCGAAGGACATGAGTGCCCCAGTCGAGGCCGTTGAACGCCTTCACCAAGCGCCGCGCGCCCGTTGGTGCGAACGCGGAAAGGTCGACGGTCGCGCAATCCTCATCTGGAGTCGCAGGATCCACGCAGATCTCGGCCGCGCCCAAACCGGCGCCGGCGGGCATGACGGCCGCGACGCCGTTGCCGACGAATGTCAGATTTGCGGTCGCGCCCGCTGTCGAACTGCGCACGAAATGCTTGCCCATCGCCCTTGAAGAAAACATGCGGTGCCAGTCACCGCTGAGGGTGAAGTCGGATTCCTGGAAGATCGGCGCCCGGACTGTGGTGCTCTGTGCCCAGTCGCTCCAATTGAGCGCCTCGTCCTGCGTCCGGACGCGGTACTGGTACGTGATCCACGTGGCGATCACACGAGTCGATGACTCCCTGCCAGTGACGGTCGCGACGTCATACCAGTCCGTCCAGGAACCGTGGACGCGGCGTCTGATCTGGATTTCGTGCACCAGCGCGGCATCGGCCGTGACGTCGTCGCTGGCCGACCAGGACAGCGTTATGGGCACGCTGTGGATCCGGCCGCCCTCCTTCAGCGCGATCCCGACGTCAGCAACGGTGGGCGCCGTGACGTCGTCAGCCTCGACGGTGAGAGTGTTGGTGCTGCCGACGAACTGGAAGGTCATGGGCGCGTTGTTGGACGGGACGTTGAACGTGATGTTCGCGCCGCCGAGCGAACCGTCGGCGCCATAGTTCTCGTCCCACGACTCATTGATCGCCGCCTTCACTTCGTAGTCGCCCGCCGGCAGAGCTGTGGTGGTCATCGTGTACGTCCCGTCGCCGTCAAGGTCCTGCAGCCATGAGCGCAGGCAGTCGGGCGACCAGTCGCTGGAGCAGCCAAGCTCGCTTTGGAAGGAACCTGCGGCCGTGACGATCCGCGACGTGTAGTTGCTGGTGATCCAGTGTGAGTCGGGATCGAAGTAGAACTTGACGACCGTAGTCGAGCCGATCGTGAAAGAAACACTGGCGCCGTTCGCGGCGCCACCGGCGCCGTAGTTCTCCGTCCAGCTGTCGTCGATCGCGGCTTTGAACTCGTACGTGCCGGCTGGGATTGAAAAGGAGCCCTGCCAGACATCATCGTTCGCGTCGTAGGTCAGGTGCGTGGTCGCGCAATCGGGCTGCCAATCGCCCGAGCACCCGACCTCCGACTGGAAGGACCCAGCGACCGTCACCGAACTTGCCGCGAGCGCCACTTGGACCCCCACCGGAGAGATGGCGAGCGGAACGGCGAGCGCCACCGCAAGTACGACCAAAATGGCGGCGCGCAACCCCAACGAGCGTTCGAACACGGCAGTCCTCCCGCCCGCGGACGCCGTACCGTTTTGGTGAGCGATCCCCCGGCCGAGCTCCGAGGATACCAGCGTGAGAGAGGGCTTAAACCTCGCGAGCGTGGCGGAATCCCGTGGCGGAGCCGGCCAGCAGGAATATCGCCGCGAACAGCGGCACGACGGACGCCGCGAACGCGTCGCCCACCGTGAACGCATCGCCGCTCGTATAGAGCGCGGCGAGCCAGTACAGGCTGGACAGGAACATCGCCAGGCCCGCGACCATCAAGCCTGCGAGCGCCAAGCGCGATCCCATGTTCGCGCGATATGAGAACGCGACCGCGGCGAGCGCGAAGAGGAGCATGACCACGGTGGGCCCCCGTCCCAGGTACCAGACCCAGGCCCACGCGAGAACTGAACCCACGACGCCCACCCACATCAACACGCGCCAAGCCGGCGTCCGTTTGACGACATCCGTGGCCAAATGCGCACCTCCCATGAGGTCGGAGGTTCGCTCCTTTGGGTCGGTAGCTCAATCCGCCGTGCGTCCCAGCGGCGTCCGCCTGGAGTAGCGGGCGGCTGAGGGTGGTCGGAGGTGGACTGGATGGGACCGCACGGCGCCGAACGTGAAAAGTCCTGTCCGCCAGCGAGCGACTAGTCCTATTCCCCACTAGTGGCGCCATTCATGGGGGCAGAATGGCGCTCGCCTATACTCGGTCGTCCCATGGCTCGTTCTCGTCGTCGCGGTGGTGGCCTGCTGCGCATGCTCAATCTCCTGCCCTTCCTGCCGCTGGCAGGCAAGGCGCCGCTGTATGCGCGCCTGCTCTGGTCGCTCGCGACTGACGCGCGAGTACCGGCATCGCGCAAGGCGCTGCTCGGTCTGGCCGGCGCGTACATCGTGTCGCCGCTCGACCTGATTCCAGAGTGGATTCCCATCGTGGGCGCGGTCGACGACGTCGCGGTGATGGTCCTGGCGATCGACGTGTTTCTCGAGGGACTGCCTGAGGGGCTCGTCGCCGAGAAGCTGGTCGAGCTGGGCATCCCGCCGAGCGAGCTCGAGGACGACCTGGCACGAGTGCGGCGCGTCGTGCCGCGACCGGTGCGGGCGCTGGTAGCCCGGGTGCCGGGCATGCTCGATCGGGTCTTCGAGCGCATCGGTGAGAGTGGACTAGATAAGCAGTTCCGCGCGGCGATCGTGGCGCGCACCCCCAGCAGTGAAGGAAACGCGGCTTGAAAGTAATCCTGACCTCGGACGTAGAGAAGCTCGGCAAGAGCGGTGAGATGAAGGAGGTTGCCGAGGGCTATGCGCGCAACTTCCTGCTGCCGCGCAAGATGGCCGTGCCGGCGACGGGCGGCGCCTTTCGCGCCTGGCAGCACGACATCGCGTCGCGCGAAGAGAAGCGCATCCGCGAGCGCGAAGAGGCAGAGATTGCCGCTCAGCGCATCTCGTCCACGACCTTGACCATGGGCGTCAAGGTGGGCGAGGGCGGCAAGCTGTACGGCTCGATCGGCGCCAAGGACATCGCCGACGCGCTGGGCCGGCGCGGCATCGTGATCGACCGCCACAAGGTCGACCTGGATGAGCCGCTCAAGATGCTGGGCACGTACAAGGTCGCGATCAAGGTCTTCCCGGGGTTGACCCCCGAAGTGACGGTGGACGTCGAGCCCAAGGGCTAGGCACCGAAGGGAGCCCACGGCGCCGACATGGCTGGCTGGCGCTTCGAATACATACCCTCCCTAACGCTGCCACCATTGGCGTGGGTCGCCCGCGTTCGGAAGGACGTGGTCGAAGTCGACTGCGGTCAGTCGGTGAGATACGAGGCCGACGGATTCTTCGAGGGCACCTGGGTGGGAGCGTCCGAAATCGGCTCCATCCTGGACTCGACCTCGCCCTTCGGCACCGGCATGGTGGCGCGCGGCACGGACCTCTTCGCGATCCCGCCCGGCCACACAACTGCGCTGCTCTTCAGCTGGCGCGACGGAGACGAGCTGCTCATCGCGAACACCTTCGTGGGCCTGCTCGCCAAGGGTGGCCTGGAGCTGCTGCCCGATGTCGATTACAGCAGCATGTTCGCTCAGACCGCGTACGGCCTGGCGTCTAACCCGACCGAGCTGCCGACGTCGCGTGGTCCCGCCCAATTTCACCTATTTGAAAACCAGCGCGTTTTGGCGGGCGGCCGGCTCGAGCTTTCACCCAAGCCGCGCGAGAAGCCTTTCCGTGACTTCGGTGACTACTTGGCGCGTCTCGACGCCGCCCTGGCATCAGCGCTGGCGAATGCGCCCGGCTACCCGATGGTCATCGCCCTGTCGCGCGGCTATGACAGCCCCACTGTGGCGACATTGGCAGCGCGTCACGGATTGCACGCCGCCCTGACATTCAAGGAGTCGCGCCCGCCGCGCTACACACGGGATCCGAGCGACAGCGGCGAGGACATCGCCCGCAAGCTGGGGTTGAGCATCGAGTTCTTCGATCGCACGGCCTACACGCGCCGCGACGATCTGCCGGAAGCCGAGTTCCTGGCCACCGGCTATACCGGCGAGGAGGTTACCTATGTGGCCATGGCCGACGCCGTGCGCCACAAGATGATGCTCACTGGCGGCCTGGCCGGGTGGATGTGGCTCAAGAAGCAGAACCCGCAGGTGAACCTTGAGCGCAAGGACTTCTCGGCCTGCTCGGTGACCGAGTTCCGCTTGCGTCTGGACATGATTGATCTGCCCCTGCCGATGTTTGGCATGACGCAGATCGCCAGTGTGAATGCCATCTCGAACTCGGCGGAGATGCGGCCGTGGTCGGTCGGCGGCTACTACGACAAGCCCATCGCACGGCGCATCCTTGAGCAAGCTGGCTTCGCCCGAGGTGACTTCGGGACATCCAAGCGGGCCTCAACTGCGCTCATGCACGTGTATGGCGAGGCGCTCATGGCGCCTACCAGCGTGGCGTCGCTGCGCGCGTTTGCCGCTGCCGAGGGGCGCACGATCGATCTGTCGCCGCGGCGCCGGCCGACTCGCCTTGACCGTGGGCTGATCCAACTGTTTCGAGGGTTGCGTATGCGGCGGCTGGCGCAGCCCTTCGCGGAGCGCCAGAGGATGATCGTCCAGCATCGGCCGGAGAGCGGCGCGCTGCTCTTCCGGTGGGGCGTGGCCAACACGGCGGCGCGTTACGCGGAGCTTCGGCCCCCCTCCTGACGATTCGCCAACCCGGTGAACGGTTGCTCGAGGAACGGGCAGGTGTCGCACAGCATCCGCTTGAAGGGGCACGGGTCGGCCCGGCATTGAACGTCACGGCCGGCCAGCGCCAGGCCTACACGACCCAGCGCCTGCTGCCAGCGACCCTTGATGAACAGCACGTCTCCTGGCCCGACCTGGTCGCGCAGGACGTCGATCGCGGCGTGGGCGTTGGCGACGCGTTCGATGTGTTCCGCGGGCATCCCGCCCGACTTGGCGCCCAGCCGGAACGCCTGATAGTGCTTGCGCGAGCCCACGAAGACGATGCGATCCATGAAAGCGGCTTTGGCGCCGACATCGCGATAGTCCTGCTGGCCAGTCTCCTCGACGATCTCGCCGATGACGGCCACGCGGCGCGCGGCTGGGATCTCGACCAGCGTGGCGAGAGCGGCGTTGAATGCATCGATCGAGCCCTTGAAATCGTCGCGCAGCGCGTGGCCGCCACGCGCCAAGGCCATCGCCTGCATGCGACCGGGCGTCGGCTCGACCGCGGCCACACGGCGTATCGCTTCGTCGAGCGGGACGCCTTCGAGGTATCCAACGGCGATCGCCGCCAGCGCACCGAAGACCATGTGCCGACCGACCATCCTGGTCGACGCCGGGCGCACGAGGCCATCGACCTCGACGTTGAAGCGCATGCCGTGCGGCCAGTCAAGCTGCACATCTGTGGCGCGGATCAAGGCGTCAGCCGCCTCGCCGGCGAGGATGACGCGCGCTCGCGTCTGGGTGGTCATCCAACGCACGTGCGGGTCGTCGGCGTTAGCCACCACGGTGGCCGTCGGTGACAGCGGCCGCAGCATGTTGGCCTTCTCGTCGCGCGTCACTTCGAGAGTGCCGAACGACTGCCAGTGGTCGCGCGCGATGGCGGTGACGATCACCACGTCCGGCCGAATGGTCCGCGCCAGCTTGTGCATCTCGCCCTTGCCGCCAATGGCCGCCTCCACCACCGCGTGGCGATCCCGCGGCCGAACGGAAAACAGCGCCCGACCTGCGCCGGCATGGCTACCCACGTTGAGCATCGCCTGACGACGTACAGGCCGGGCAAGCGCAGCCGACGCGGTGCGCATGGTGGTGGTCTTGCCCGCCGAGCCGATCACGGCAACCACGCGCACCCTGCGGATGACGGTTCGGCGATAGGCCCGGGCAACGTAGGCCAAGGCTGGCCACAGGCGATTCGTGTAGCGCCGGCGCAACTCGAGCCGACCCGGTGCGGAGCGAAGCAGGCGCACGGCGCCACCGCCCTGCGTCACCGCGTGCGTCCGTCGAAAGGATTGCTGATGTTCTCCACGCACACCTGGTGCCACAGGACGATCCGGCCGATCACCCACGAGTCCCGTGTGTACCGGCTGTCCCCATCGAGGAATCCGTCAACGATCACCTTCGTCGCGGCCCGCCCCAAACTTGATTGGGCGACGATCTGGTGATCTGGGACCTGTGCCAGCCAGCGGCGCAGCTCGGGCATTTCGCGCAGGTAGACGCTGTAGGGCGAGCTCCAGCCCTGCTTGCGGCGCTCAATAACCATCTTCGGCAGCTTGTCGGCCATCGCCTCCCGAATGGGCTGCTTGCCGTGCGGGCCACTGAATAGATCGCGCGTCCGGGCGAGTCCGGCGAATTCGAGCAACCTCGGGTCGGTGAAGGGAAGACGAGCTTCGATAGCCGCGGCCATCGTCATCCGGTCGCCAGCAGCCACGATCGACGGCAAGTGCGTCTGGCGCTCGTACGCCATCGCCTGGCGCACCGGCTCGCGATGAGCGCGCACAGCTGCACCGGCGACCAGAGCGCGGTATGGCGCCCATTCGGCAAGCGGCCGGTCCGTAAAGCGGTACGGGTTGCCGTCTGAATCGATCGAGGCGATCCATTCCGCCCGGGATAGACCGGCCGATGAGGCCGCGCGGTACCAGCGTGAGCCAAAGCGCAGCCGTTTCTTGAACGGGGCGAGGACGCGGCCGGCCACGCCAACCAGGAACGGGTAGCGCAGCAGGCGCATGCGCGTATAGCCGCCGAACAGCTCGTCTGCCGTTTCGCCCGTCAAGAGGACGCGGACGTGCTGCCGCGCATACCGGCTGACCGCCAGGATCTCCGGCGTTGCTGGAAAGTTGATCGGCTCGTCGAGGTAGCGAGCGCAGTCGATCAGGAGCTGCGGCCGCTCAGCGGCGGGGACACGCACTTCGTGATGCTCGACACCGGCCATCTGGGCGGCGGCCGACGCGAACTTGCCCTCGTCCATGGCCAGGCCGTCGTAGCGCACCGTGAACGCGGGCAGCCGATGTTTGCTGAGGGCGGCTGCCAGCGCGGTTACCGAGCTCGAATCCAGCCCGCCCGACAGCAGCGTTCCGACCGGCACGTCGGCGATTAGCCGACGGCGCACAGAGTCCTCCAGCAGGCCCGCAAAAGACTCCTTACGGGGCGCCGTGCCCGAGGTGGGAAAGCGCCACCACTCGCCTGTCGTGACGCCCTTCGCATTGGCGCGCAACCAGTGGCCGGGCAGAAGGTTCGTGACATGGCGATAGGCCGTCCGCTCCCCCACGACGGAGCGAAAGCTGATCAGCTCAAGCCAGGTTTCGTCGTTGAATTCCTTAGGGAGCCCGGCCGCGAAGAGTGCCTTAGGCTCCGACCCGAAAAGGAAGCGGCTGCCGTGCTCCGCGTAGTAGAAGGGCTTCTCGCCAATGCGATCCCGGGCGGCAAACAGCTCCCGTTGCGTGGAGTCCCAGATGGCGAACGCAAACATGCCGTCGAGTCGGTCGAGCATGGCCGGACCAAGGAGCGCGTAGAGCGTCAGGATCACCTCGGTGTCGGTGGTCGTGTGCAGATTCACGCCCTGGGCCTGCAATTCGGCGCGAAGCTCCAGTCGGTTGTAGATCTCGCCGTTGTGGACGATCTGGTAGCGGCCGTCCGCGCTGGCCATGGGCATGAGGCCGCGCGGCTCGAGATCGACGATCGCCAGGCGGCACGCCGCGAGCTGGACGCCTTCGCCATCGAACTCGCCGTTGCCGTCGGGGCCGCGATGCTGGATGGCGTCGCGCATGCGTACCGCGATGCCGGGCTCGAGTGGCCGCGCGTCTAGGGCGATGACTCCGGCAATCCCGCACATCTGGTGGTGATTATCGGCCCAGCCGACCAAATCCCCACGGCGTGCCATATGAGTTGGCACGCCAGACGCGCATCATGGTGGGGTGACCGGGCGGACGATCCTGCACGTCGATCTGGATGCGTTCTTCGCCGCCGTCGAGCAGCGCGACGATCCGTCCTTGCGCGGCAAACCGGTGGTCGTCGGCGGCGGCGGGCCAAACGATCGCGGCGTCGTGAGCACCGCGTCGTATGAGGCACGCGTGTTCGGCGTGCGCTCGGCGATGCCATTGCGGACCGCCGGCGCGCTGTGTCCGCACGCGATCTTCGTGCCGGTCAACGGGCGCAAGTACAGCGCGGCGAGCAAACAGGTCATGGCGATCGTCGAGCGCTTCTCGCCGCTCGTCGAACAACTGTCGATCGACGAGGCGTTCCTGGACGTGACCGGCACTGAGACGCTCTATGGGTCAGGCGAAGACGTGGCGCGCAAGCTGAAAGCGGCGGTGCACGACGAGACGCAGCTGACGATCTCGGTCGGCGTCGCCGCAAACCGGCTCGTGGCCAAGATCGCGTCGGATCTCCGGAAGCCCGACGGACTGGTCGTCGTGCCACCGGGCACGGAGCGCGAGTTTCTGGCGCCGCTCCCCATCGAACGACTGTGGGGCGTTGGGGCGAGCACGCGCAAAGGCCTGGCCGACTACAACGTGCGCACGATTGGCGATCTGGCTGCGCTGCCGGAGGACGTCCTCGTACGGCGATTCGGCAAGCACGGCGGCGATCTCGCATTGCGCGCTCAGGGCGTGGGCGACACCGTCGTTGGTGGACATGAGTCGGCCAAGTCGGTTAGCCAGGAGCACACCTTTGACACCGACACGAACGACTGGGAATTCCTCGAACAGACATTGCTGGCGCTGTCGGAAGGCGTCGCGCGGCGATTGCGCTCGACGAACGTTCTTACGTCGACGGTCGCGGTGAAGATCCGCGATACCGACTTCGTGACGATCACCCGCCAGAAGACGCTGCCGGAGCCGACCGATTCGACGGACATCATCTGGCGCACCGCGGTTTCACTGACCAAGCAGGAGGCGAAAGGCAAGGTCCTGCGGCTGCTGGGTGTGGCCGCGACCGGGCTGTCGGAGGAGAGCCAGCTGGCGCTGTTCGGTGTGGGCGACGACAAGCGCCACAAGGCCCAGGCGGCTGCCGACGAGGTGCGCGATCGCTACGGATCCAAGGCGATCAAGCGCGCGCGTCTGCTTGACGCAAGCGTCAGACAGCCGTTCGAGCGCGATCCACGCAGATTGCCGCTGGTCGAGCGCGACACGAAACCGGAGAGCGACCGGACCTAGCCCGCGGCTCCCTCGTAGGCGCTGATAACGGACGGCAACAGTCGATCGAGGGCGTCGCTCGCCTGCTCCAGCCCGTGCGCCGTCGCGCGGGCGTCTAAGCCGCGCCGCTGGCATACCGCCCCCAGCCAACCGCTGGCGCAACCCCGAGTTTTCGATCGGGTGTGACGTGCTAGCTGTCACGCCGTCACTCAACACTGCCTCCAAGGCCCGCTGAATTTGGGCCGTTGACAACCGAACACCTGTTCGATACGTTATGTGAACAGATGTTCTATGCCGATGGAGGCGACGGAAGAATGGCAATCGTGCGGGTTACCCCAACTGAGATCGACGTTAAGACCGGCCTGTTCGATGGCCGCCCGCGTCAGGTCCGTATCGCCAATGAGCACGTTCGAGTGCTCGAGATCGCCCAGGTGCGTGACGAGCTTGCCGCGTACCCAGCGGCACAGGGACCGCGGCGCATATTTGATGTCCGGACGCCGGATGCGCGCCTTCGGCTGGCCTTTGAGAAGCGCGGCCGGCGCTGGCTGTTGGAGGGTCGCGAAGCCGCCTAGTGCGGCCAGAGCAGCGCGGGCAGGGCTGCCATCCGGCGTGCTCATGAGACAATCGCCCGCGTGGACAGTCCTTCTGAAGCACTCGCCGGACTGACCCTCACCCAGTTCTCTGATCGCCTCGCTTCGGCTGAGCCGGTGCCCGGCGGGGGCAGCGCGTCCGCGATCGCTGGCAGTTTTGCGGCGAGCCTGCTCGCGATGGTCGCTCGCCTCAGCGTCGACCGCCCCAAGTACGCTGCGTATCAGCTCACGCACGGCCGTGCGCTGGCGACCGGGGAGCGCGGCCGCACGGTCCTGCTCGAGTTGGCGGATGCCGACGCGCGTGCGTACGCCGGCTTTGCCGCGGCCCGCAAGCTGCCCAAGGAGACGGCGGAGGAGCAGGCCGCACGCGACGAGGCCACACGCGTCGCAGCGCGCGCATCGAGCGATGTGCCGGTGACCGTCGTAGCCGAGTGTGCACGGCTGCTGGATGACGTCACGGCCATGGCCGGACGCAGCAACCTCAACGCCGCGAGCGACCTGGAGGTTGCCGCCCGGCTTGCATCAGCAGCCGCGCGCGGTGCTGCCGCGAACGTGTTCATCAACCTGCCCATGGTCGGTGACGAGGCATATGCGGCGACGACCACCGGCATGATCGCGGGGCTGCTCGAGAACATCGGGCGTAACGCGGCGCTGGTGGCGGAAATCGTCGGCGGCGGCGGACTGCGCGAGCCTGAATCGGAGTGACCGCCGCGCCCACACTGGCCGTGCTGCGCTACGACGAGCCGGCACGCATCCTCGATGGGCGGCCGCTCGCGACGCGCATCAGGTCCAGCGTCAAGCGCCAGGTCTCCACGTTCGAAAAGAGCTACGGCTTCCGGCCGCAACTCGTCGCAGTCATGGTCGGCCACCAGGCAGCATCGAGCGTCTACGTCCAGCAGATTCTGCGTTCATGCGCCGCGGTGGGGATTCCCAGTCGGGTCGTCGAACTGCCGCGCCAGACAACCGCCGACGAGCTGCGCCGCTGCCTCGAGCGGCTCAACAAGGACAGCAAGGTCTGTGGGGTCATCGTTGCCCAACCACTGCCGCGGCACATCCCTCTGAGCACCTTGACGGACACGATCATGCCGGCCAAGGACATCGACGGCATCCATCCGCTCAATACGGGCCTCATGGCGCTCGGCTACGAGGGGTTCCTGCCTGCCTGCGCGGAGGCAGCGGTCGAGATCCCCAAGTTCTATGGCTACTCGCTCGAGGGCAAGCGTGCCGTGGTCATTGGCCGCAGCAACGTTGTCGGCAAGCCGGTGCAGCTGCTGCTCATGCGCGAACACTGCACGGTCACGGTCTGCCATCGGCGGACGCGCGACCTTGCTGCGGAGATCGCGCGGGCTGAAATCGTGGTCTCCGCCGCAGGCGCCGCGGGTCTCGTCACCGGCAACATGCTTCACCCCGGTGCCCTCGTGGTCGACGTGGGTATCAACGTCCGCGATGGCCGGGTCGTGGGCGACGTCGACTTCGATTCAGCCCTCAAGGTGGCCGCGGCGATAACGCCGGTGCCCGGCGGCGTGGGCCCGGTGACCAATGCCGTGCTGGTCGAGCATCTGATCCGTGCCGCGCGCTGGCAGCAGACCGGCCACCCGATCATCGCTGGTCGCGGCCGCAAGCGGCGGGTGCGACGCACATGAAATCGAGCCTCGAAATCGCGCGCGCGGCGCGCCTGCGGCCAATCGCGGACGTCGCCCGCGAGCTCGGGTTGCGCGACGAAGAGGTCGATCTGTACGGCACATACAAAGCCAAGATCCAGCCCACGGCCCTGGCCCGCATCGCGGACAGGCCGGACGGCAAGGAGATCGTCGTCACCGCGATCACGCCCACGCCGCTCGGCGAGGGCAAGACGACAACAACAATCGGATTGGCGCAGGGCCTGAACCGGATAGGCGTGCGCGCCGCCCCGACCATCCGCCAGCCCAGCCTGGGCCCGGTGTTCGGCCTCAAGGGTGGCGCGGCGGGCGGCGGCTACAGCCAGGTCCTGCCCATGGAAGACATCAACATCCATTTCACGGGCGACCTGCATGCCGTCGCGGCGGCGCACAACCTGGGCGCCGCATTCCTCGACAACCACCTCTTTCGCGGCAACGCGCTGGGCATCGACCCGGCAACCGTCAGGTGGCCGCGGGTGATCGACGTCAATGACCGTGCCCTGCGCCGCGTGATGATTGGCTTGGGCGACCCGTCAGATGTGCGCGAGACGGAGTGGCACATCACGGCCGCGTCAGAGGTGATGGCGATTCTTGCCCTCGCGACGGACGTCCAGGACCTGCGCGTGCGCCTGGGTCGCTGCATAGTCGCGGAGAACTTCCAGGGTGACCCCGTCACGCTCGAGCAGCTCAAGGTGGCGGGCGCCATGGCCGTGCTCATGCGCGAGGCGATCAAGCCCAACCTGGTCCAGACGCTCGAGGGCGGGCCGGCCTTCATCCATGCCGGGCCGTTCGCCAACATCGCGCACGGCAACTCGTCGGTTGTCGCCGATCGGATCGCGCTCAAATTGGTCGACGCAGTCGTGACCGAGGCCGGGTTTGGGGCCGACATGGGCTTCCAGAAGTTCGTCGATATCAAGTGCCGCCTCTCTGGCATCAGGCCCGCCGCCGCGGTGATCGTGGCGACGATCCGCGCTCTCAAGATGCACGGCGGGGTGGGTCACGTCGTAGCCGGCAAACCGCTCGACGCGGCACTCCTGGCGGAAGATCCCGACGGAGTCCGCCGAGGCTGCGACAACCTCACGCAGCACGTCGAGATCGTGCGCGGTTACGGGATCCCGGCCGTTGTCGCGATCAACGCCTTTCCGACTGACAAACCGTCAGAGGTCGCGGTGGTGGTGGAGGCTGCGCTCGCGGCCGGGGCGAAGGCAGCCGTCGTGACCGACCATTTCCAGCATGGCGGCGCGGGCGCCGAGGAACTGGCCAAAGCCGTCTGGGGTGCGGCGCAAGACGACGGCCACGACTTCCACTTCCTGTCGCGCGACGACGCGTCACTCGAAGAGCGCATCACTCGGATCGCGACGCGCGTTTACGGCGCGGACGGCGTGGACCTGTCGGGTGAAGCAACCAAGGCACTGGCCGAGTTCGAGCGCCTGGGCTATGGCCACCTGCCGGTGTGCATGGCCAAGACCCCGTTGTCACTCAGCCACGACCCCGCGCTCAAAGGGCGGCCGCAGGGTTTCCGTGTGCCCATCCGTGACGCGCGGCTGTTTGCCGGTGCCGGCTTCGTCACCGCGTATTGCGGCGACATGCTGATGATGCCCGGACTGCCCTCGCATCCGTCCGGCGAGGACGTCGACATCAACGCCGCCGGCGAGACGATCGGCCTGTTCTAGAGAGCGCCCAGGCCACCGCCCAAGGCAATCGCGAAGCAGGCCAGCACAAGGGCGCCGGCGGCTCCGCCAAGCAGCGCCAGCCCCCAGGCATGCCAATCGATTGGCCCCAGGGCCATTTCGGCGTGGCCGTGGTCGTCATCGCTGATCGCGGTATGGGCGTCCATGTGGGTCACCGGGTCGTGCTCGTTCACCGGGTCGTGCTCGGCCACCGCGTCGTGGTCGGTCATGGCAGAAGCTCCGTGCTGTACAGCTTGTCACTGGTCAGGGTATCGGGGATGTTGGAGCCGGGCAGGTCCTTCATGAAGTTGAGCGAGTAGTTCCAGCCGCCTTCGTTGATCGCGCCCAGTCCGTGATCGTCCGTCGTAGTCGAATGCCACATCTGGATCGTCGCCTGGAGGATCGCGATCTGGGTAGTTTGGTCTGACGCCAGCTCGGGCACGACGGTGATTGCGTCGGCCAAGCCCAACTCGGGCGAAGCGTCGATCTCCGCCATTGCCTGCAGCGTGGCTGCCACGAAAGCCTTCAGCTCATCCTTCTTGTTCGCGAGAGTTGCCGTGCCCACGACGAGGCCGGGGCCGGGCAGCGGCACGATGTCATCGATCGCGAGTTGGCTAGTCGCGAAGCCGGCCAGGGCGAGCTGCACGAGCTCGTTGTTGCGATAGGCGGTCGCTGCCTGCACCTGACCCTGCTGGAGAGCGACCCCCTGGCCGTAGTCGGGGTAATCGCGCTCAACGATGTCCGCGGTGGTGAGATTGGCCGACGACAGAAGAGCCTGGAGCATGATCCACGACGAGCCGTAGGCGCCCGGGATGCCGATCGTCTTGCCGCGCAGATCGGCCGCGGTCGTGATCCCGCTATTCGCCGGAGCCATGACCACGTTGGGAAACTGCGCGTAGATCGTGGCGACGTAAACGATCGGGATGCCCTGGCCAACGGCCGGAATGACGCTCGTCCCATCGGCGATGCCGATGTCGTCGGCGCCCTGGGCGATCAGCGCGATCAGGTTGGCGTCGTCGCCGTTGTGGAACGTGACGTCTAGGCCCGCCGCCGCGTAGTAGCCCTGCACCTTGGCGCGATAGAACGGCGCGAACTGGACGCTCGGAATGTAGCCCAGGCCCACCGACAGCTTGGTCAGCGGCAACGGACTCGACGAACTGAGCGAACCCGTCGAACCCGGCGAACCCGAACTGGTGGCAGATGGGCCACAACCGACCACGAGCACAATGACCGACACGACGGCCAAGCACAAACGACGCACGTTTACCTCCAGGCACCTACGAGGGCGCGTTCTACCAGCAAAACCATCAGATACAGCGTCAGTCCGATGAGGATGATGGTCGCTAGGGCCGCGAACATCAGCGGGATGTCGA
>JBDTUR010000010.1:0-23367 GCA_040007635.1 Chloroflexota bacterium | reverse complement strand
CGTGATCTGCGCCAACTGCGGGACGGAGAACACGCCCGGTGCCAAGTTCTGCAATGACTGTGGCGGCGCGCTAAGCGCCGGCTGCCCCAGCTGCGGCGCGACCAATAAGCCTGGCGCGCGGTTCTGCAACGAGTGCGGCACGTCCCTCGGCGAGACAGGCACTGCCGCGGTTCGGCCGACCATCGCGTCCACGACTGCCGCGCCCGTGGCCGAGCGCCGATTGGTCACCGTCCTGTTCGCCGACATTGTTGGCTTCACGCCGTTCGCCGAGGACAAGGACGCGGAAGAAGTGCGCGACACGCTGTCGCGCTACTTCGACATGTGCACGGACATCATTGGCCGCTACGGCGGGACGGTTGAGAAGTTCATCGGTGACGCGGTGATGGCCGTGTGGGGCGCACCGACCGCCCACGAGGATGATGCCGAGCGCGCCGTTCGCGCCGGTCTCGAGCTGGTCGACGCCGTGCGCGCCCTTGGCCCAGACATCCAGGCCAGGGTCGGGATCCTTACCGGAGAGGCGGCCGTCACGCTGGGTGCCACCAACCAGGGCATGGTCGCGGGGGACATGGTCAACACCGCTGCGCGCCTGCAGGGCGTCGCCCAGCCCGACACGGTCCTCGTAGGCGAGGCCACGATGCGAACGACGGAGGCGGCCATCGCCTTCGAACCCCTCGGCGACCAGGCTCTCAAGGGCAAGATCGCCCCTGTCCCGGCCTGGCGGGCGCTGCGGGTCGTGGCCGAGCGGGGTGGGCGCAACCGCGCGGAGGCGCTCGAGGCGCCATTCGTCGGCCGCGACGATGAACTGCGGCTGCTCAAAGACCTCTTTCATGCGACCGGTCGCGAGAAACGCACTCGACTCGTGTCGATCACGGGTCCGGGCGGAATCGGCAAGAGCAGGCTGGCCTGGGAATTCGAGAAGTACATGGACGGCATCAGCGAGACCATCTACTGGCACCGTGGCCGCTCCCCGAGCTACGGCGAGGGCATCACCTTCTGGGCGCTGGGCGAGATGATCCGTGGTCGCGCCGGGCTGGCCGAGTCGGATGATGAGGCCACCACTCGCCAGAAGATAGCCGAAACCGTGGCCACGAACGTTCCCGACGAGGCTGAGCGGCGCTGGATAGAGCCCGCACTACTGGCGCTGCTCGGCCATGGCACCTCGACCGGCGCCGACCAGTTATTCGCCGCTTGGCGGACATTTTTCGAACGACTTGCCTCGAAGGGTCCGGTGGTAATGGTCTTCGAGGACCTCCATTGGGCCGATACGGGCACCATTGACTTTGTCGAGCATGTCCTGGACTGGTCAAAGGGCGTGCCGATCTTCATCGTGACGCTGTCGCGGCCCGAACTGATCGAGCGGCGTCCCGACTGGGGTGCGGGCAAGCGCAACTTCATGTCGATGTATCTGGAGCCGCTAACCGAGCCGGCGATGCGCGACCTGCTTGCCGGCCTCGCGCCGGGACTGCCCGATGGCGCGACGCGATCGATCATCGAGCGCGCCGACGGGATGCCGCTCTACGCCGTCGAGACGGTTCGCATGCTTGTGGCCGACGGCAAGCTGGTGGCCGAAAACGGGGCCTATCACCCGGTTGGCGATCTTGCCGCGTTAGCCGTCCCGGAGACCCTCACCGCGCTGATCGGTGCTCGCCTTGACGGATTGGATCCCGCCGATCGGTCCCTTCTCCAGGGCGCCGCGGTCCTTGGTCAGAGCTTCACCATGCCGGCGCTCGCCGCCGTCGCCGGGGAGGCAGAGACGGACATCGCGTCGCGGCTTGCGGCGCTGGTCAAGCGTGAGCTGCTGACGATCGATGTCGATCCTCGCTCGCCCGAGCGAGGCCAGTACGCGTTCGTCCAGTCGGTCGTCCGCGAGGTGGCCTACAACACGCTCGCCAAGCGGGACCGGAAGGCCGGCCACCTGGCAGCCGCGCGCTATTTCGAGGGGCTGGGCAGTGACGAACTCGCCGGCGCCCTGGCGACGCACTACCTGGCGGCGCACACGAACAGCCCCGCTGGCCCCGAGGCGGACGCCGTCGCGGCACAGGCGCGGATCGCCCTGCGCGGCGCGGCCGAGCGGGCGATCGATCTGGGCTCGTTCGCGCAGGCAGCCACGTTCTACGACCAGGCGCGGCGGATCACGACGGACACGGCGGAAATTGCTGACCTCCTGCAGCGCTCGGGTGCCGCGGCGGGGGAGGCCGCCCAGTCGGCGATCGCCCAATCGAGGCTGCGTGAGGCGCTCGACTTGCGCCGGGTCGGAGCGGACGAGGCGGCCGAACTGCGCGCCACCACCGCCCTTGCGCGCAGCCTGATCGTCAACTTCAAGGTGGAGGAGGCCATCGCCCTGCTTGAGCCTGCTGCGGCCCGTTGGATCCCTGACGGTGCCGAGCTGGACACAGATCGTGTCGAGTTGCTCAGCCAGCTTTCACGGGTCTACTTCTTCCACGAGGAGCATGAGCGGGCGATCGCCATCGCCGATCGCGCCCTGCCCGTTGCCGAAAGGCTAGATGCCGTTGCCCTTGTGGCCGACCTACTCGTCACCCGGGGCACGGCGCTCGGCAACCTCGGCCGGAACTACGAGGGGGTCGGGGCCATACGGGCGGGACGGGACCTGGCCGACGCCTCGGGACTGACCGCGACGTCGCTGCGCGCGACGATCAATCTCACCGCGATGGGGCAGGGCGACCCGGCCGGTTCTTACCAGATCGCACGTACAGCGCTTGGAACGGCACTCCGGCTCGGCCGCCGATCGTATGCGCGGAACCTGCGCATGAATGCGACGGCAAATGCCCTCGAGGTGGGTGACTGGGATTGGGCGTTCGAGCAATGGGCAACCGAGCTTGAGACCGAGACGGACGAACTCGGGCTCTTCGTCGTTCGCTGGAACCTGGTCAGCCTGAACGCCTCACGAGGTGACGTCGCGTCGGACGAAATGGCGGACCTCGAAGCATGGGCAACTAAGAACGGCGACCCAGGCGTGCTGGCCGGGCTCGAGGGTCTCCGGGCCGACGTGGCGTGGGCTGAGGGCCGGCTGGCCGATGCGTGCGACGCTCTCCTTCGGGCCGCTGCAGGTGACGCCCTCAACGCGCCTACGCAGACTCGGGCTGCCGGGGTAGCCGCGCTCATTGCCCGCGACGCGGACCGCGCCGGGCAAGCCCTGGCCGCGTTCGACGCGACCGGCATCCACGGTCGGTTGTGGGACCTCGATCGACAGCTGCTGCAGACCGGCATCGGCGCGCTCATAGCGCCAACCGGCACCGAGCTTCGCTCATTCCGCGACGTGATCGATCAACTGCGCGACATGGGCCTGCCGGTGCGTCAGTGTGTGGCGGTACTGGTCCTGCTAGCCACGCGCGGCGGCGACGAGCCCGAGGTCTTGGCGCTGGGAGACGAGGCCGAAGCGATCATGCGCCGGCTCAGCGCGAAGCCGATGTTGCGCGAGCTCGAGCGCCTCAGGGCGACCGAGCCCCCCGCTCACATGGCGATGACCCGACCGTCAGCCGCGAAGCCCGCTCCGGCGGCCGTGCGAGACTGAGCCGTGATCTGCGCGGCATGCGGGACTGAGAACAGAGCCGGGCGCAAGTTCTGCTCTGAGTGCGCTGCGCCGCTGGCCATCGTGTGCGCCTCTTGCGGAGCGGCCAACGAGCCGACCGAGAAGTTCTGCGGCGAGTGCGCCACGCCACTCAGCGCGGCGGCGGCAGCATCGGCGACGGGGACGCCGGCCAGCGCGAGCCCGAGTCCGGTCGCCGAGCGCCGACTCGTCACCGTCCTGTTCGCCGACATCGTCGGCTTCACGCCCTTTGCCGAGGAGAAGGACGCGGAAGAAGTACGGGACACGCTGTCGCGCTACTTCGACATGTGCACCGATGTTGTTGGCCGCTATGGCGGGACGGTTGAGAAGTTCATCGGCGACGCGGTCATGGCCGTGTGGGGCGCGCCGGTCGCGTTCGAAGATGACGCCGAACGGGCAGTGCGGGCTGCGCTCGAGCTCGTCGCCGCCGTCCCGGCGCTGGGCCCGGGCGTCCAGGCAAGAGCTGGCGTGTTGACCGGTGAGGCGGCAGTCACGTTGGGCGCGACTAACCAGGGCATGGTCGCGGGCGACCTCGTCAACACTGCCGCCCGGCTGCAATCGGTTGCGCCGCCGAGCACGGTGCTGGTTGGCGAGGCGACGATGCGCGCGACGAGCGGCGCCGTCGTTTTCGAGGAGGCAGGCGAGCAGCTGCTCAAGGGCAAGCAAGCCCCAGTCGCGGCCTGGCGGGCGGCACGCGTCGTTGCCGAGCGTGGCGGACGCAACCGGTCCGATGCGCTGGAGGCACCGTTTGTCGGTCGGTCGGATGAGCTCCGCCTCCTCAAGGACCTGTTCCACGCCACCGGTCGCGAGAAGCGCATTCGCCTCGTGTCGCTCATTGGTCCCGCGGGCATCGGCAAATCACGCCTCGCCTGGGAGTTCCTGAAGTACGTCGACGGCCTGGTCGAAACCACTTACTGGCACGACGGCCGCTCGCCCGCCTACGGGGAGGGGATCACCTTCTGGGCGCTGGGCGAGATGATCCGCGGGCGGTGCGGCCTGACCGAGAGCGATGATGAGGCGACAACTCGGACCAAGGTTGCTGAAACGGTGCGTCAGTGGGTGACGCAGCATGACGAGATCGAGTGGATCGAGAAAGCGCTCCTGACCCTGCTTGGCGTTGAGTCCGGGATGGCCGCGGACGAGCTCTTTGGCGCATGGCGGACATTCTTCGAGCGCATCGCCGCGGTGGGCACGGTCACGCTCGTGTTCGAGGACATCCATCACGCTGACTCGGGCCTGCTCGACTTCATCGACCACATGCTCGATTGGAGTCGGGGTCTACCGATTTACATCATCACCCTCTCCCGACCGGACCTTCTTGAGCGCCGGCCGGAATGGGGCGCAGGCAAGCGCAACTTCACCTCGCAGTACATCGAGCCGCTGCCCGACGAGCAAATGCGCGAGCTGCTCGCCGGTCTCGTGCCCGGTCTGCCTGACGCCGCCGTGGCGACGATCGTCGGCCGGGCAGACGGCATCCCGCTGTACGCGGTAGAGACGGTCCGATCGCTCGTCGCCGACGGACGGCTCAAGCAGGAAAACGGCGTCTACGTGCCGCTGGGCGATCTGACCAACCTGGCGGTGCCAGAGACCCTCACCGCGCTCATCTCGTCGCGACTCGATGCGCTGGAGCCGGCCGACCGATCGCTGGTTCATGACGCAGCGGTACTGGGCCAGTCCTTCAGCGCGCAGGCCCTGGGCGCGATCTCCGGTGTTGAGGCGTAAGAGCTGGCGCGGCGCCTGACTGGACTCGTGCGGCGCGAGCTCCTGACGCGCCAGGGCGACGCGCGATCAGCGGAGCTAGGCCAATACCTCTTCGTTCAGGCGCTCATCCGCGAGGTTTCCTACAACACGCTTTCGCGCAAGGATCGCAAGACGCGTCATCTGGCCGCCGCGCGCTTCTTCGAGCAACTCGACAGCGACGAGCTTGCCAGCGCCCTGGCCGGGCACTACCTCGCCGCCCACGCGAATGCGGCCGAAGGGCCCGAACAGGACGCGCTCGCCGCCCAGGCGCGCGTCGCTCTCAAAGCCGCGGCCGAGCGAGCGTCAAGGCTGGGCGCCTATGACCAGGCGGTGCAGTTCCTGCAGCAGGCACTGAGCGTCACCATGGAGTCGCGCGACCGCGCCGAGCTGCTCGAGCGCGCCAGCGAATTTGCAGGCATCGCGTCCAAGCACAGTCTCGCGGTTCAGCTCGCGCGCGATGCAATCGACGCACACAAAGAGAGCGGCGACCGTCTTGGCGAAGCCCGCGCAACCTCTGCTTTGGGGTGGGTGATGCTCAATGCGCGCTACGACACCGACGCGCTCGAGCTGCTCAAGGCGGCAGTCACCCAGTTCGCCGACCTGGACGACCCGCTGATCCTGGCCGACATGAAGGTCAATCTTGCACGCGCCTGGAACCAATTCGAGCGCGTCGAGGGGGAGTCCAGGGCATTGGCCCTGAGCGATGAGGCGTTGCTGGTAGCAGAGCACGGCAACCACCCCAAGCTTCTTGTGAAGGGCCTTCTCAACAAAGGTGTCGCACTGGGCGGGCAGGGCCGGCTGCGCGAGGCCATCGCGCTCATAGGCGCCGGCGGCGATCTGGCGCGCGAGCACGGCTTGACTGAGCAGCTTCTCGCCTCGCTCACCGTCAGGGGCTACTACCTGGGCGAGGTGGATAACGAAGAGGCTTACCGCTGCTTCCTCGAAGGTCTCGACCTGGCGCGACGTGTGGGCCATCGTGCCCTCACGCGCGAGTTCGTCAACAACGTTGGCTACACCTCGTTCCTGACCGGTGATTGGGAGCGTGGCTTGGCCGAGTTGGATGCGACGCTCGAGGAAGACCTCGAAACTACTGGGCGCATTTGGCTCATGAGCAACCAGTTGATCATCCGCGCATCGCGGGGCGACCCGATCGATGAGCCACTGGCCCAGCTTGATCATCTCGCCACCCAGGTGCCCGAACCGCACGTGCTGACGGCGCCGCACGACACCCATGGCAACTACGCCCAGGCGCAGGGCAGGTTCGCGGATGCCCAGCGACACTGGCTCGCGGTCGCGGCGGCGTGGCCGAGCCAAGCCCCGGCTTCCTATTACCAGGCGGCGCGACCCGCACTGTGGTCAGGCGATTTGGCCGCGGTGGAGCAAAACAGCGCCGATCTCGACGCCACGGGCGTCCACGGCCCTGTCGTCGAGGCGCGGCGGAGCAACCTGCGCGCCGCGATTGCCGCGCTAGAAGGCAGATCGCGCGACGCGGTTGCCCTTTACGGCGATGCCTTCGCTGCCTGGGGCAACCTCAAGGTCGCGTGGGAACAGGCGCTCACGGGCGTCGACATGGCGACAGTGCTCGATCCAACTGAACCGGCCGTCGCCGCGGCCATCAAGACGTCGCGCGAGATCCTCAGCCGCCTCGGCGCGAAGCCCTACCTGGAGCGTCTCGAGGCGGCTGCGGCGCGCGCCGGCGGCGCATCGCGCGTCGGGACCGGGCGCAAGGCCGAGGCTCTGGCGGTCGAAACGGCCTAGCGGCGCCCGGCTCCGGCTCGACTTGGGCCGTGACGATCTTGCCGCCGAGTCGGTTCAGGGGACGCGCGCGGGCTTTCTGCGCCGAATGGGGCATATATCGACCGCATAGAGTAAGTGGGTGATCTGTTCGCGCTGCGGCACCCAGAACGAGGCTGGCGCGCAGTTCTGTAACGAGTGTGGAGCGGCTCTCCAGGCTGGGTGCTCGAACTGCGGTGCGACCAACAAGCCCGGCGCCAAATTCTGCAGCAAGTGCGGCACCGCCCTCACCGGCGCGGATATGACCGCAGGCCGAACCACTGGCCTGACGGCAACGGCCGCGGCCGCACCCGCTGGCGGAGCCGAGCGACGGCTGGTCACCGTGCTGTTCGCCGACCTGGTCGGTTTCACCCCGTTCGCTGAAGAGCGCGACGCGGAGGACGTGCGCGACACCCTGTCTCGCTATTTCGACCTCTGCTCGGACATCGTCGGCCGCTACGGCGGGACTGTCGAGAAGTTCATCGGCGACGCGGTAATGGCGATGTGGGGCGCGCCGACCGCCCACGAGGACGACGCCGAGCGCGCCGTGCGCGCCGCACTGGAGATCGTCGACTCCGTCAACGCGCTCGGCCCGGGCATTCAGGCGCGGGCCGGCCTGCTCACAGGGGAAGCGGCGGTCACGCTCGGAGCAACAAACCAGGGCATGGTCGCCGGCGACCTGGTCAACACCGCCGCCCGGCTCCAATCGGTCGCACCGGCCGGCGCGGTGCTGGTCGGCGAGGCCACCTATCGCGCCACAAACGACGCGATCGCGTTCGAAGAGGTGGGCGACCAGGTGCTCAAGGGCAAGCAGGCACCGGTCACTGCGTGGCGGGCATTGCGCGTTGTGGCCGAGCGCCGCGGGCGCAACCGCAGCGAGGGGCTGGAAGCGCCGTTTGTCGGCCGTGCCGACGAGCTGCGCCTATTGAAGGACCTGTTTCATGCCACCGGCCGCGAACGCGGCGTGCGGCTCGTTTCGGTGATGGGACCCGCCGGCATCGGCAAGTCGCGCCTCGCCTGGGAGTTCCTGAAATACGCCGACGGGCTGGTCGAAGACACGTATTGGCACAGCGGGCGGTCGCCGGCATACGGCGAGGGCATCACCTTCTGGGCGCTGGGCGAGATGATCCGCGGCCGGTGCGCCTTGCTTGAGTCGGATGACGAAGCCACCACCCGGCAGAAGGTCGCCGACTCGGTGGCCCACTGGGTGCCTGTTGATGAAGAGCGGAAATGGGTCGAGCGCGCGCTGCTGACGCTGCTCGGGTTCGAGTCGGGCATGGGTCCCGAGCAGCTGTTCGGAGCCTGGCGCACCTACTTCGAACGGATCGCCGCCGCGGGCACTGTCGCCCTCGTGTTCGAGGATCTGCACCACGCCGATTCTGGAACGCTCGAGTTCATCGATCACCTGCTCGAGTGGAGCCGCGGGTACCCCCTGTACATCGTCACGCTGGCTCGGCCCGAACTCCTTGACAGGAAGCCCAATTGGGGTGCCGGCAAGCGCAACTTCACGTCGACGTTGCTCGAGCCGCTACCAGAGCCGCAGATGCGCGAGCTTCTCGCCGGTCTGGTCCCCGGTCTGCCCGAGCCCGCCGTCGCATCGATTGTCCAGCGCGCCGACGGCATTCCGCTCTACGCGGTCGAAACGGTGCGCATGCTGCTCGCCGAGGGTCGCCTCAGAGAGCAGGCGGGCACCTACATTCCCGTGGGCGACCTCGCCCAGCTGGCCGTCCCGGAAACGCTCACCGCGCTCATATCCTCTCGCCTGGATTCGCTCGACTTGGCCGATCGATCGCTGGTCCATGACGCGGCGGTGCTCGGGCTTTCATTCACGGTCGCGGCGCTGTCGGCTGTTGCTGGTGTCGCCGAGGACGAGCTCCAGGAGCGGCTGATGGGACTCGTTCGGCGTGAGCTGCTCACACGTGAGGTTGACCCGCGCTCGCCCGAGCTGGGCCAGTTCGTTTTTGTCCAGGCACTGATCCGCGAGGTCGCCTACAACACGCTTTCGCGCAAAGATCGCAAGACTCGTCACATGGCCGCGGCGCGCTACTTCGAGCAGCTTGGCCTAGACGAGCTGGCCAGCGCCCTGGCCGGTCACTACCTGGCGGCCCACGCCAACGCGGGTGAGGGCGCCGAGGGTGACGCGCTCGCGGCGCAGGCGCGAATTGCGTTGAAGGCTGCCGCCGAACGCGCCGCTGCGCTCGGCGCTCACGACCAGGCGATCACATTCTTTGAGCAGGCGCTCGGCGTGACTGCCGATGCGCCTGGGCAGGCCGAGCTGCTCGAAAAGGCCGGCCGCTCTGCCAACATCGCTGCCCGGTATGACAATGGCGAGGCGCTGCTTCGGCGCGCGATTGAACTGTACGTGCAGGTCGGCGACTGTAAGGGCGCTGCACGGGCAACGGGTGCGCTGGGCTGGACCATGCGCTATGCGGGGCACAATCAGGCCGCGCTCGAGCTGCTCCAAGGGGCGGCGGCACATTACGGCGATCTATGGCCCGATCCGGTGATGGTCGAGCTCAAGATCACACTGGCGCGGGCGTACACGGTCGCCGAAGAACATCGTCGATCGGTGGAGCTGGCCGACGAGGCGCTCGACGTCGCCGAGCACGCCGACCTACTGCCCTTGCTGGCGCAGGCACTCGTCATAAAGGGCAGGGCGCTGGGCGCCTTGGGACACCTGCGCGAGGCGATCGCTCTGGTCGGAGGTGGCGAGGCGCTCAGCCGGGCCAACGATCTGACCGAGCTCCTGCTCGAGGCGCTGGCAGCAGCCGGCTACATCATGGGCGAAGTCGACGGAGTGGCGGCGTTGCAGAAATACCGTGAGGGTCTGGCACTGGCGCGGCGGACTGGCAACCGTAACGAGGTGCTGCATTCGATCAATAACATCGGCTACACCGCCTTCCTGACCGGTGACTGGGATGAGTCCTTGGCCGTGCTGGACGAGGGGCTGGCTGAGGATCCGGAACCGGGCTGGCGCACGTGGCTGCTGAGCAACGCGCTGATCGTCAGGGCCAGTCGCGGCGAGCTGGTGGCCGACGGGCTGGCCGAACTGGAGCAGCTGACCAGTCTCCACGCCGACCCGAACCAGGTATTGCCTACGTTCGACGCAAAGGCGAGCGCAGCCCTGGCCGACGGGCGGCTGGGCGACGCTCGAGAGATCTGGCGTCGCTACGCCGCGTCGAGTACCAGTCTGGCTCCCGCGGGGCTGTACCAGGCTGCGCGGGGCGCGATCTGGTCGGGCCAAACCGAGCAGGTCCGCGACGATCTCGAGGCACTCGACGCGACTGGTTTTCATGGCCGGGTCGTGGAGGTCCGGCGGCTGGCACTGAGGGCGGCCCTGGCCGCCATGGAAGGACGAACCACCGAGGCAGTGGGTCTCTATCGCGATGCGCTGACCAGCTGGCGCGAATTGGGCATGGCCTGGGACGAGGCCCTCACCGGCATCGACATGGTGTCAGTGCTCGATCCGTCCAACCCCGAGGTTCGCGCCGCTGCCCAATCGACGCGCGAGATCCTGGTCCGACTGCGCGCGCAGCCATTCATCGAACGCCTCGACGCGGCGCTCGCGCGCGCATCTTCCGCCTCGACGGCGGCGCCCGAGACAGCCGCACAGGCCATGACCGCCGGCTCTTCCTAGCGGCGCTAGCGGCGCTAGCGGTGCTAGGCCTCCGAGCCCAGCTCCCACGACCAGGAGTGGAGGCGCTTCAGCAGCCGGCGCGCCGTCAGGTCCAGTTGGATCGGCGTGACCGCCACGCGCTTGTTCACGACCGCGTCGAAATCCGTTCCGGGCTCAGCCAGCCCGGTCGGCGGCGGGCCGCCGATCCAGTAGTAGGGCGTGCCCCGCGGGTCGATCCGCTTGACCAGCTCGTCCTGGTAGATGCGCTTGCCCATGCGCGTCACCTCTACGCCCTGGCACTCGGCGATCGGGATTGCGGGCACGTTGATGTTGATCAGCTCGCCCGGCGCGAGGCCGTTCTCGAGGATGTTCACCGCGGCCCGGTAGGCGATCAGTCCGGCGAGGCTGAAGTCGGGATGCTCGTAATATTCCTGCGAGATGGCGAACGCCGGGACCGATGAGAGGACCGCCTCCATCGCCGCGCTGACCGTGCCCGAGTAGGTGATGTCGTCGCCCAGGTTGGCGCCGTAGTTGATGCCCGCGGCGACGAGATCGAAGCCGATGTCGAAGTAGCCCAGCAGGGCGATGCTGACCGCGTCGGTGGGTGAACCATCCGCCGACCACGCGTGCGATCCGTCGGCGAGCGTTCGCTCGCGTACGCGCAGTGGACGCATGAACGTCTTGGTGTGGCCGACCGCCGACTGGTTGGTGTCGGGCGCGAGGACGTAGACGTCGCCCAGCGGCTCGAGCGCGCGCTTCAGCGCCAGCAGGCCGCGCGAATCGAAGCCGTCGTCATTGGTGACCAGGATGCGCGGCCGCGAATCCCATTCCGCCAGCGGTCGCGCCAGCCGGGGACGTGCGCGGACCGCGTTCGTGCGCCGTTTGCGCGCGGCAACGGGTTCGCCCCGCTCTCGATCTACATCGCGCCGCTCGATCCGCTCGGCTTCGCGGCGGATGTCAGAGGCGCCGCCATCCGACCCGGCGTCGGGGTCGCGCGGCTTCACTGTGCCGGCTCGGCCGACCCCCGAGAGCCCTTCAGGGGTGGTTGCGCGTCGCTTTCCTCGACGGGTGGCACGACGGAATCCGGCGCCACTTCGAGGCCCGCGCCGGCCGTGGCGGCGGGTGCTTTGGGCACTCGGACCACGCGTCCCTCACGCTCGCCCACAAGCTGGGCGGCGCGCGTGGTCACGTCGCGCGGCACGTTCGCGTTGCGCGCCAGGTAGTGCTGCACGAACGCGGCGATGATGGCCGCAACCGGCAGTGCAAAGATCGCGCCGGCGAAACCGGCGATCTTCACGCCCACCAGCACGGCCACAAGGACCACGACCGGGTGGATGCCGACCGCCTTGCTCATGATGCGCGGCACAAGCACGTTGCCCACCACGAACCAGCCGATGCCAACCACGATCAGCGTTGGGATCACTACATCTGGTTTGGTCAGCGCGGCGACGACGACGGGCGGCGCCCACGAGAAGATCGGCCCGAAGAAGGGGATGAGCTGAAGCATGCCCGAAAGCGCGGCTGACGCGGGCAGGAACTCGAGCCCGAAGAGCAGGTGGGCCAGTGTCACCACGGCCGCCATGACGAGGCCCTGGATCGCCTGGCCGCGAATGAAGCCGCCAAACGAGGTCGAGACGCTTGCCTCGAAGAGCCGCGCCGTTTCGCCGTAGCGCGGCGGCACGAGTCGATTGGCCCACGCGAGCATTCGCTCCTGGTCGAGCACGATGAAGAGCGACAGGAAGATGACGATCAGCAGGTTGCCGACGATCCCCAGGCTGAAGAGCGCGAGGTCGCGCAGCGGCCCGACGAGCTTGTCGCCCAGGTTGCTCAAATTGCCAAGAAGGTCTTGCGCCGCCTTCACGATGTCCACCTGGAAACCCAGTCCGGCAAGGGAGTTCTGTAAGCCGGCCAAGGTCTCGGGCAGGCGCGCCTGGAGACGAGGCAGATCGGTGATGAAGTTGGCGATGGAGCTCGCGAGTGAGCCCGCCACCACGAGGGTGATCGCCGACAGAGCCAGGAAGAGCACCACGTACACCGCGCCCACGACGGCGACGCGCGGCAGCTTGGGAAACGCGCGCAGGATCAACCCCACGAGCGGCGACAGCATGAACGCGAGCAGCCACGCGAGCAGCAGGATCAGCAGGATGTCGTTGAAGAAGCTGACGAGGACGCTGATCTGCGCGAGCAGGACCAGCGCGAGCACGAGCGTGCCGAGCACCAGCGCGGCATGCAGCCAGCGGCGTTCCGACTCAGGCAGCTGGAGTTCCATGCGCTGGTGAGTCTAGCCCCGCCGAATCGCCCAGGATTCGCTCTTGGCGCGCTCACGCCATTCGGCGCGCAGGCGCCATTAGCGTGCGGGTAGGCGACAATCCGCGCCATGCGTGTCTTCTCCGGCATTCGCGCCTCGGGCGATAAGACCCTGGGCAATTACAGCGGCGGTTTTCGCCAATACGTCACGACCCAGGAAGAGGCGGCGCGCGGTGGCGGCGAGGCGTTCTTTTGCGTCGTTGACCTGCACTCGATCACCACGCCGTTCGAACCCGAGGTCCTGCGCGAATCGACGCTGTCCGTGGCCGCGTGGCTGTTCGCGACCGGACTAGATCCAGAACGCTCGACGGTGTTCGCACAGAGCCACGTGACGGCCCACGCGGAGGCCGCGTGGCTGCTCAGCGCGGTGACATCGTTTGGCGAACTGCGCCGCATGACCCAGTTCAAGGAGAAGTCGGAAGGCCAGGACTTCGTCAGCGCCGGGCTGTTCACGTACCCGGTGCTGATGGCCGGCGACATCCTGCTGTACCAGGCGGACACGGTGCCGATCGGCGATGACCAGCGTCAGCACGTGGAGCTGGCGCGCAACGTGGCCGAGCGGTTCAACCAGCGCTTTGGCGAGACGTTCACCGTGCCGCGCGGCGTCTATCCGGTCGCGGGCGCGCGCGTCAAGAACCTGCAGGAACCCGATCGTCTGATGTCGACGACGCGCGGTGCGCCGGCGGGTGTCGTGCGCCTCGTTGACGCCCCCGATGACATCCGCAAGAAGTTCAAGACGGCAGTCACCGACTCCGGCCGCGAGGTCGTGCACGACGTCAAGGGCAAGCCGGGCGTGTCGAACCTGATCGAGATCCTATCGGTCGCCACCGGTGAGTCGATCAAGCAGATCGAAACGCGCTACGAAGGGCAGGGCTACGGCCAGTTCAAGCTCGATCTGGGCGAGGCCGTGGTGCAGATGCTCGCGCCCTTCCAGGCCCGCTATCGCGAGCTGCGCGCGGACGACACGGAGCTGCGCCGGATGCTTGCGCGGGGCGCGGAAAAGGCCGCGGCCGCGGCAGAACCGACCCTTGCCCGCATGTACGAGCGGATGGGTTTCGTCAGATAAAGAGAAAGCGCCCGGACATGTGTCCGGGCGCTTCCCCCAAGTTTGCCTGGTGCAGTTCGCTAGGCGGCAGGCGCCAGCAGCGTGAAGATCGGCGGGAAGGTCAGGGCGAAGCCCAGGCCAACCAGCACGATCGTGGCCAGGAAGGCCTTGCGGACGCTGATTTCCTTGCCGCGCCACATGAAGAACAAGACGGCCCACGAGATGACGTACGCCAGCACGGCGACGATCACCTTGCCTGACAACGGACCTACGCCGTTGCCCAAACCGTAGTTCTTGGCGAAATCGAGGAAGTTCTTGCCGTCCGTGCTGAACTCGGCCAGGGAGACCATCAAGCCCAGCACGAGGCTGCCGATGCCGGCCGCTACGAAGGCCGCTGCCGCCGGACCGCTGGGCTTGGTGGCGGGAATGCTTTCCATGGCGGTTTGATCAGTCATTTCCATGGCGGTTTGATCAGTCATTTCCATGGTTCTCCTACAGGACCGGGGAGGCCTTGGTGATGAAGGCCCCGAACAGGCCCGCAACCCCAGCGGCAGCGAATGCGAGGGTGAACAGGATCAGCAGCGGACGGCGCCACTCCGGGCGTTGGATCAGCTGGACGCCGTAGTACAGGATCACGAACGCCACTGCCGTGGCCAGGAACGGCGCCAGCCAGGCGACGTGCTCCTTCCACTCCATGCCGAACTCGTGCCACTGTGCGGTGTTCTCGTCCGCAAGCAGGAGGTTCTTGGCGCTTGTCGGCGCCCCGTCGCGATACCACGGGTAGACGATCCAGGTGCCGGTGAAGACTGTCAGCCAGGCGACGAGTGCCATCAGGCTCGTCCACAAGCCAAGGCGCGGCAGGCGCTCGCGCACGCCCTCAACGGTGAGGTATTTCGCGCGCAGGCTCCACAGGCCGACAAGTCCGCCGGCGAATGCCAGCAGGAACCCGGTGCCCAGGATGAGTCCATGGATGACCGCCCACCATTCGCGGTCCGTGAGTTGCATCTTTCCATCTCCTCCAATTTGACCGGCAGCGGGGCCGATGCCCGAACTATCACCAACATCGTAGGTGATCGCGGAGGGCCGAGTCGTCCGCCCACGGGGGCCGAATGGCACGTCTTTGCGCGGTCCCGTCTGCCCGCGCGCGACAATCGCGCCATGCGGATGAGTGACGTACTGCGCCAGCTGCGCCAACAGCGCACTACGGACGAGGCGCGGCCACGGCTGCTGGAGCGCTACGCACCGTTCCTGCCGCTGACCCCGGCAACGCCCAACCTGTCGCTGGGCGAAGGCTTCACGCCGCTCATCCACGCGCGCAACCTGGGCCGGCTGCTGGGTCTGCCGCTGCTCTATCTCAAGGTCGAGGGCGTCAATCCCACCGGCTCGTTCAAGGATCGGGGCATGGTCGTTGCCGTCGCCAAGGCGCTCGAGGAGGGCGCGCGGGCGATCGTCTGTGCATCCACCGGCAACACGGCCGCCAGCGCCGCCGCCTATGGCGCCGCCACGGGGCTCGAGGTCATCGTGGTCATCCCCGACGGGCAGATCGCAACGGGCAAGCTGCTCCAGGCGCAGATGGCTGGCGCCCGGGTGGTCGGTGTGGACGGCAACTTCGACGCGGCGCTGCAGGCCGTGCGCTATCTGGTCGAGGACGCGCGTGGCTCGGACCGCAACGTGACGCTGGTGAACTCGGTCAACCCGCACCGCCTCGCCGGCCAGAAGACGGCGGCATTCGAGGTGTGCGAGGACCTGGGCGGGGCGCCCGACTACCTGGCCATACCAGTTGGCAACGCGGGCAACATCAGCGCGTACTGGCAGGGCTTTACCGACTACCGCGATGCGGGCCTGGTCGAAACACGGCCAGTCATGCTGGGCTTTCAGGCAGCCGGCGCCGCACCGCTCGTGCTGGGCGCACCGGTGGGTGATCCCCACACCGTTGCGACCGCGATCCGGATAGGCAATCCCGCGTCAGCTGATAAGGCAGTGCGTGCACGCGATGAGTCGGGCGGCACGATAGAGGCAGTGACTGATGACGAGATCCTGGCGGCCTACCGTGACCTGGCGCGGCTCGAAGGCATCTTCTGCGAGCCCGCATCTGCTGCGTCATTGGCAGGCATTCGCAAGCTGGCGGCCGATTCGCGCGTCGATCCGGGTGCGACCATCGTGTGCGTGTTGACCGGCCACGGCCTGAAGGATCCTGACACGGCCACGCGCAACGTGGCGCCAACGTTGACCGCCGCCGCGGACGCCGGCGCGATCCGCGACGTGCTCGATTGGTGAGGGCGAAATGAGTCTGGCGCGCGGCCCGGTAACCGTTGAGGCGCCGGCGTCGTCGGCGAACCTGGGGCCCGGCTTCGACGCGCTTGCCCTGGCACTCGACCTGCACCTGTATGTCACTGTGACGCCGCTCGACTCTGGCAGCGAGCAGCTCATCGTTGAGGGCGAAGGCGCCGACGAGATCGGCATGGACGCGGGCAATCGGTTCTTCATCGGGTTGGAGCACGGTCTGCAAATTGCAGGCCTCGAGCCGCCCGTGATGCGGATCGAGATGCGCAACGAGATTCCGCTGGCACGCGGCCTGGGTTCGTCGGCCGCGGCCGTGGTCGCCGGGCTGCGCGCCGCTGAGGCGATGGCCGGGATCGAGCTGGGCGAGGATCGCCTGCTGGCCATCGCGACCGAGGTCGACGGCCATCCGGACAACGTCGCCGCCGCGCTGCTGGGCGGCTTTGTGATCGTCGCTCGGGACGGCAGCCGGGTGCCGCGTGCGGCGCGCTTCGAGCCGCTCCCTGATCTTGTGGCCGCGCTCTTCATACCGGCGCTGGCACTGCGGACAGCAGAGATGCGCGCCGCGCTGCCGGCCCAAGTCGCGCACGCCGACGCCGCGCACAACATCGGCCGTGCCGCATTGGTCGTGGCCGCCCTCACCGCCGATCGTCCGGAGCTGCTCTCAGCCATGGCCGAGGATCGCTTGCACGAGCCCTACCGTGCCGAACATTTTCAGGCGCTGCCGGACCTGGTCGCCGCGGCCATGCGGGCAGGCGCGCTGGGCGCGTCGCTGTCAGGCGCCGGATCGAGCGTGATCGCGCTGTGCGCTGACCCGGACACTGCTGCGCGGGTTGCCGCGGCACTGGAAAACGCTGGCGCGAGCGCCGGCGTTGAAGGCCGCGCGTCGGTCGTTCGGCCCACCGCCGCCGGCGCGCGTCTAGTGAGCCCGTCGCGCTGATGGCTTTCCCGGCGCGGCTCGAGCAGTTCCGCGCCATCGACTCCACGCAGCGCGTGGTCCGCGAATGGCTGGACGCCGGCGAGCCGGAGGTCTGCGTCGCTGTCGCCGATCACCAGAGCGCCGGCCGCGGTCGCCACGGTCGCGAGTGGGTTGCGGCGCCCGGATCGGCGCTGCTTCTGTCGGCTGGCTTCAGGCCACAGGACCTGCTGCCGCGCTACGGCTGGCGCCTGGCGGCCATCGTCGCCCTGGCGATGCGCGACGCGGCCGAGGAAGTGGCCGGCCTGGCCGACGGCACCATCTGGCTCAAGTGGCCCAACGATCTTGTCGTGGCCGTCGAGCACCGCGGCGTCGTCAAGGTGGGCGGTGTGTTGGGTGAATCAGTGAGCAGTCCCAGTCGGGTTCAGTCGGCCGTGATCGGCATCGGCATCAACGGCAACTGGCAGGCGGCCGACTTTCCCTGGCTGCTGGCCGCGAGCATGACCAGCCTGCGCCAGCTGTCGGGCAACCGGCCGATCGACCACGCCGCCCTGCTGGACGCCTTCCTGGCCCGCCTCGAGCCGCGCTACGAAGCGCTCAACGCCGGATCCTTTGACGCGGCCGGGTGGAGCGTGACCCAGATCACGACGGGTCGTCAGATAGTCGTCGACGTGGCCGGCGAATCGTTGCTTGGCACGGGCGCCGGCGTCGATCCGGAAAGTGGCGCGCTGCTGATCGATGTCGCGGGCGGCGGCCGGCGCGTGATTGACAGTGGCGAGGTCATGCGCTGCCGGGTGAGCTAAGCGGCCAACGCTGCCTTTCCGCGGGTTATCCAGTCGTATGAGTCGCCCGCGAGCTCGCGCAGCCGCGCTTCGAAGCGGGCGATCTCGGTCGGGGTGAGCAGGCTTGCCCAATCGCGCGTTCCGCCCGACCGGAAGAAGTCGCCAGGCGATTTCCAGATGTCCAGGTGCGCGTCGGGCGCGGCATTCAAGGCGCGCGCACGCATCGACTGCAGGGTCGCGGCGTCCACGTAGGCCGGCCACGTCGCTTCGTCGATGGCGACGCCCAGCGCACGCGCCACGCGGCGCATCTCCGTGTCGAGGTCGTTCCACATGTCCTGGTAGTGGAACAGGTGAACGTTGGGTTCCGTGCGCGCCGCCCAGTACGTGCCAACCTGCTGGCAGTAGTCGGCCAGCCCGTTCGGGCCGCTGCCGGTGGCCGGCCGCGTGTTGTCGATGAACCAGCGCAGGAACGGCGCCGGCTCTTCAGGAGCGTCCTCCCAATCGGGTGGCGGCTCGTACTCGCCGGCAACGGCCTCACGCAACGCGGCGGTGTTGTCCTCCTTCATGTTGAGCCCGTGATCGCGGTCAGATAGGGCCACGTCGAGCGGATGGCGAATGACCGCGATGAAGGTGTTGGTGTGATTGAAGGGCAAGCCATCGAGCGGGGTGTGAGTCTTCACGAACCGGCGAGTGGTCTGGGCGTCAAGCAGCTCGAAGATCTCCGACTCGTGACGGATCTGCATATCGATCCAGGGCGAGATCGTGCCGATAGGCGGCAGGTCCGTCGTCTGGCGCAGCAGCATGCCGACGATGGTCTGCATCCAGGTCGTACCGCTCTTGGACGGGGTCGTGATGATCACGTCGTCATCACGCAGCTTGAACCTGTTCCAGCGGTCGCTATCGGCAATGAAGCCTTGGTAATGGCGCATCGCGGGATGGTACGGGCACCTTTGGTCAGGGTCGGGAATTTGGGTGTAACGGCTAGACTCCCACGGTGTTAAGGAGAGTGAAGGACCGCGTGGCGGCCCTGGACAATCTCGATGCCGACCGCTCCGCCGTTGAAGCGGCCCGACGCGACCCGCGCGCCTTCGAGGCGCTCTATCGGAAGTACGTCGCCCAGGTGTACAACTTCGCGCTTTATGAGCTGCGTGACCCGCACGCGGCAGAGGACCTGACCGCGCAGGTCTTTCTGCGCGCGCTCAGTGGGTTGCGCCATTTTCGCGAGCAGACGGCCGGCCCGGGCTCGTCTTTCCGCGTGTGGCTTTTCCAGATAGCGCGCAATACGCTGTCCAACGAGCGGCGGCGCAGCCGCCGCCACCCCCAGGCGCCGCTTGATGCGGCACTCGAGATGCCCGGCGCGGACGATGTCTCGCGCACGGCGGCTGAGCGCGAGGAGCTGCGCGCGGCGCTCGCCGCCATCGACCGCCTGCCGGCCGACCGCCGGCGCGCCCTCGTCCTGCGCTTCGTGAACGAGCTCGATGCACACGAGATCGGCCAGGTGCTGGGCCGATCAGAGGGCGCGACGCGGGTGTTGATCCACCGCGCCCTGCAGACCGTGGCACAGTCAATGGGTCGAAGCCGCACCACCAACAGTGCCAAGCCGCCGGCGGAGCGCAGGCGCGCGGCCAATTGATGTTCCGCGAGGCCGAAGACGGGGCGATCCAGAGCGACGCCTACATCGATACATTGCTGAGCGGTCACGCGCGGCTGCCCATGGCGCTGCCGCTCGGCGGGGAGGCGCCCGCGGCCAACGTGCGTCACGCGATACGCACATTAGAACGCGGAATGCCGCGCCTTCATCCCTCGTTCCTCTTCGAAGAGCGTCTCGCTGAGCAGTTGCGCGCGCTGGCCGAGCAGCGCGTCGAAAACGGTGCGGGTACGAGCCAGATCCTGATCGAGCGGCGCGTCGTCATCGGGGGCGCGATCGCATCAGGCGTCTCGCTCGCCGGCGCGGCGATGTGGGCGTGGCGCCACCGGTCGCGCTCGAGCGCAGCGGCAGGACAGGACTAGGCATGCCCGGATTTAAGCTGCCCTTTGGCCGCGCTCACCACGAGTACCCGCCCAACCTGTGGACCAAGTGTCCCGACTGCGCCGAGATGCTTTACAACAAGCAACTCGACAAGACCCAGCGCGTGTGCACCCGCTGCGGCCACCACTTCAGGTTGCGTGCAGATCAGCGCATCGCCCAGCTGCTCGACCGCGACTCATTCCACGAGCAGGACGCCAACCTCGAATCAGTCGACATGCTGGGCTTCGTCGACCAGAAGCCCTATTCCGAACGTTTGGCGGCCGCTCAAGCCGCCACCGGGACGCGCGACGCAGCGGTGTGGGGGCCGGGCACGATTGCCGGCACGCGCGTAGTGGTGTGCATCATGGATTTCGCCTTCATGGGCGGCTCGATGGGCACGGTCGTGGGCGAGAAGGTCACGCGCGCGGCCGAGCATGCCCTCGAAGAGCGGCTGCCCTTGATCATCGTGGCGTCGTCGGGCGGCGCGCGCATGCAGGAAGGCACGCTGTCGCTGATGCAGCTCGCCAAGACGTGCGCGGCACTGGGCCGCCTTGGCGATGGCGGCGTGCCCTTCATCAGCGTTCTCACTGATCCAACGACGGGCGGCGTGTTTGCGTCGTTCGCGGCGCTGGGCGACGTGAACATCGCCGAGCCCAAGGCGCTCATCGGCTTTGCCGGAGCGCGCGTCGCTGCGGGCACGATCGCCGAGGAGCTGCCCGAGGGCTTCCAGCGCGCCGAGTTCCTGTACGACCACGGTTTTGTCGACCTGGTGGTGCCGCGCGCCAAGCTGCGCGAGACGCTGCTCGGGCTGCTGCGCTACATGAAACCCAGCGCACACGTCGACCGCGCGGGCCAGAACGGCTCGTCGCCGCTGGGCCGCTCGGCGCAATTGTTCGACGAGCTCATCCATCGCGAGCCGGCTCGTGGTTGAGCAGCGGGCGGCTGGCTCCGTGGCCACCGTTGACGCAACCCCTGAAGAGTTGCGCGGCGCCATCTGGCAGCGCGTCCAGCAGGCACGCAACGTCAAGCGGCCGCACACGCTCGAGCTGGTTCAAGCCATCGCGACCGAGGTCATCGAGCTCCACGGCGATCGCCTTTTCCGCGACGACCCGGCGATCGTCGGCGGCTTCTGCCGTATTGACGGCCGGCGCGCGGTCTTCGTGGGTCACCAGAAAGGCGCCGAGACCGACGAGAACATCCGGCGCAATTTCGGCATGCCTCATCCCGAGGGCTACCGCAAGGCAATTCGGCTGTTCCGCCTGGCCGAGCGGCTGGGCCTGCCGGTCGTCACCTTCATCGATACACCCGGCGCGTTCCCCGGCCCCGCGTCTGAAGAGCGTGGTGTGGCCGAAGCGATCGCTCGCGCCATCATGATCATGGCGGGGCTCCGGACGCCGATCGTCACGGTGATCACCGGCGAAGGTGGGTCAGGCGGCGCACTGGCGCTGGCCGTGGGCGACGTGGTTATCGCGCTCGAGAACTCGATCTACAGCGTCATCTCGCCGGAGGGTGCCGCGTCCATCCTGTGGCGCTCACCGGAGTACTCGCAACAGGCCGCCGTGGCCATGCGTCTGACGGCGCCGGAGCAACTTGCGCTGGGCGTGATCGACGAGGTCGTGCCGGAGCCGCCGGGTGGCGCGCACAACAATCCAGAAGAGACGGCGCGACGGCTGCGCGCGCGCATCGCGGCACAGCTCGACGCACTCGCCGGGCGCGACCGCAAGGCGCTGCTCGACGCGCGCTACGCGCGCTACCGCAACATGGGCGAGTTCGCGATCGCCGCCGAGTCGGGCGAGCTCCAGCCACAGCGGCCCGGTTTGCGGGCGCGTCTGCGCCGGGTGCTCGATGCCGGTCGCAACGCGCTGGTGGGTGGCGAGGTCCAAACGACCGACGCCACCACGCAGGCAGCGGCCGAGGCACCATCGGAATCGATTGCGCAAGCCGAAGTCCAGCGAACCGGGGAGGGCTCGTAGTCCATGGCCGCTGACACCGACGAGCGCGCGACGATTGCCCGCGTTGCCGACGAAGTCGTGCCCGCGCTCATCGAGCGCCTGGCCAGCAGCGACCTGGGCGAGCTCGAGGTGCGTCAGGACGGCTGGCGCGTCCGGCTGCGGCGCGCGATGAATGGCGACGCGGCTACTGCTCCCGTCGCAGCGCAGGCGCCGCACAAGCCGGCCGCAGTCGCGCACGCCACTGACCAGCAGCCGCCGCGCCGCGAACCGGTACGCGGTCAGGTTAAATCACCCGCAGTTGGATTCTTCGCGCTGCGCGACGGCGTTGCCGCCGGCAGCAAGGTCCGCTCGAACGACATCGTGGGGTTCGTGGATGTCCTGGGCGTTCGCCAAGAGGTCGTGAGCCCGGCTGACGGTGTGCTCAAGTCGCTCGATGTCGAACCAGGCCAGGCGGTCGAGTTCGGCCAGGTCATCGGTCGGGTCGAAGCGAATGTTTAGTCGGATCCTGATTGCCAATCGAGGTGAGATTGCGCTGCGCATCGTGCGTGCCTGTCGCCTGATGGGGATTACCAGCGTCGTGGCCTACAGCGAGGCCGACCGCGAATCGCGTGCCGTCCAGCTCGCCGACGAGGCTATCTGTGTTGGCCCCGCGGAGTCACGCCGGTCGTATCTGTCGGCGTCGTCGATCCTGTCGGCCGCGATCGTCGCCGGCTGCGAGGCAATCCATCCGGGCTATGGCTTCCTGTCGGAGGACGACACGTTCGCCGAGATGACCCGCGCTCACGGCCTGACGTTCATCGGCCCATCGCCCGAAGTCCTTGAGCGCTTTGCCTCAAAGGCCGGCACGCGCACGCTGCTGGCAAAGCACGGACTACCGACCATCCCCGGCTCGGGCATGCTGCGTGACGACGCTCACGCGATGGCTGAGGCGGACAAGATCGGCTACCCGGTGCTTATCAAGCCATCGGCGGGCGGCGGCGGCAAAGGGATGCGCATGGTGCGCTCGCCGCGCGAGCTGCAGCAGGCCATGACCATCTGCCGCTCGGAGGCGCTCGCCGCGTTCGGTGACGACTCGCTCTACCTCGAAAAGTGGCTGGAGGACAACCGCCACGTCGAGGTCCAGGTGATGGTCGACCGGTACGGCAGCGGGGTTCATGTGGGCGAGCGCGACTGCTCGGTCCAGCGCCGCCACCAGAAGATCGTCGAGGAGGGTCCCAGTCCCGCGCTCACCGCTGAACAACGCGCCGCGCTGCTCGACAGCGCGGTGAAGGCGGTGGTGTCCGCTGGCTACGAGAACGTGGGCACGCTCGAGTTTTTGCTCGACCGGCAGGGCAACTGGTTCTTCATCGAGATCAACTGCCGCATCCAGGTCGAGCACCC
>JBDTUR010000009.1:0-23757 GCA_040007635.1 Chloroflexota bacterium | reverse complement strand
CGCTCTGGGCCGACCACTCGTACAGGGTGTACTGCTTGGAAAGGGCGACGAGCTCGTCCGCGGTCATCAAACTCGGGGTTGAGATAGCCATGCGACGGGGCCTCCTTTTGGAGGCCAGAGTCTAGCCCGATATCTGCCGCCGGACTCGCGTGCAGTCGGTCGACCGGGGACCGAGGCGCTCTTTCGGAGCCGTTACGAAGGAGGCGCTCCCTTAGGGAGCAGTCGACCCAGCGGGGGCGGCCGACGCGGCGGGCACGGCCGAAGGCGAGGCTGAGGACTGCGGCGAGGCCGACGGCGGCGGAGGGGGCGGTTTGTATGTCCACGCGGGGCCGTCTGATTGGGCGCAGGCACCCACCACCAGGGCGATGATGACGATCATCACCATTTGTAATGTCCCGATTCGTGCGGCGGGCCGACCCATCGGCCCATTCTGGGTGTCGGGCTACCGAAAAACAGCGTGCAAATAGCGTTACAGAAGGGCATACTGCCCTCAACGCCCCATTACGGGACGTGACCGTCACACAGAACAAGGCAAGTCAACACCGCCCCAGCGGATGACACGGCCCTCACTGCCGTCGGGTCAATAAGACAGACCGTCGCCGTGCCCCGTCGGTCTCGAGTGCACTAGGGAGGCAAACTCGGGATGTCGCCAAGCCGTCGCGCGCCCAAGCTCCTCGCGTACCTGTTGGCCGTGCCCGTCCTTGGCATGGTCTACCTGGCCGCCTTCTTCGGACATCTCGTCCGAACCTTCCGGCCCGCGCTGACGCCGATCGTTGGTGCCGCGGTCATCAGCAACCTCTACACCGGCGAAGCGTTCAAACGCCCGCGCCGCAAGCACCGCCTGCCGGCTGCGGTGGCATTGGGCCTGGCGGTCGCGCTTATCGGACCCGCCGTGACGCCCGTCCCCGTGGCGGCCGCCCAGGATCCGCAGCAGGCCGTCGTCGACCTGGCCAAGAGCTATATCGGCTATCCCTACGTGTTCGGCGCCGAAGGACCCAACAAGTTTGACTGCTCCGGACTCATCTATTGGGTCTTCAAGCAAGCCGGCGAGCTGCCGCGCATCGGCGGCTCGCGCATGGGTGCGACGGCGTACATGCGCTGGTTCGTCGCCCGCGGCCGCTGGTCCAAGGATGAAGCCGATGCCCGTCCGGGTGACCTCGTCGTGTGGAAGGACGGTCACCACATCGGCATCTACATGGGGCCAAACCGCGCCGTGAGTGCGCTCAACCCGAACCTCGGCGTGCGCATGCACGACCTCAAGATCCCCGAGGGGCCAAGCCAGTTCCTGCTCATCAATTGGGGCACGAACGACGGTGGTGGCGATAACGGCGGTGGCGATAACGGCGGTGGCAATAACGGCGGCGGCAATAACGGCGGCGGCGCCACCCCGACGCCCGCACCAACCGATAGCCCAACCGATAGCCCAAGCGACAGCAGCCAGACCGGCAATGGCGCGAGCAACGGCAGCACCGGGTTCGAAAGCCCGCCGACGCCCGAGCCGACGGCTGAGCCGACCGCTGAGCCGACCGCTGAGCCCACCCGCAAGCCAACTCCTGAACCCACCGATGCCCCGCCCCCGCCGCCTCCTGGTGGTGAAGGCGTGGCCGCAGGCCAGGCCATCTCACAGGGCACCGTAGGCACACTGCCAACGGCGTCGAAGAGCAACCCGCAGCCGACCAACTCGAACGGCGTAGCAATCGCCACGCTCAACCTGCGCGAGCAGTCCGATGCAACGTCGCGCATCCTGGGCTGGGTGGGCAGTGGCGCTTACGTGAAGATCGTTGGCACCGCGTTCAGCCCTGAGGGCAACCTGTACTACAAGGTCACCACGGCCTCAGGGGCAGAGGGCTGGGTTTATTCGCACTGGGTGCTGCGCACGCCCTAGGTCCGTTCAGATACGGAAGGTCTCGCCTTCGCGCCCCGGCAGCACCTCCAACGCGCCCGCGGCATGCGCCTGGGCCGTGGCCAGCATGGCGTCGAGCATCTCGTCGTTGTGCGCGGGATCATGGTGAAAGGTGACCAGCCGGCGTGCGCCCGCCATGCGCGCCAGCTCCACCGCATCGGTCACGCAGCTGTGGCCCCAGCCAACTCGCTCCTCGTACTCATCGGCCGTGTATTGCGCGTCGTGCAACACCAGGTCGGCGTCTTGGGCAAGGTCGTGGCCTGACATCCAATCGGTCGTGTCGGGCATCCCATTCACGCCCAAGGCGGGTTCGTGGTCGGGCAGATAGGCCATGGTCGATTGGCCGTCGCTGATGCGATAGCCCAGCGTCTGGCCCGGGTGGATCACCGTCTGCGCCGTCACCTCCAGGCCGCCAATCTCGAAGCGGCCCGTGGGCGCGTCATGCAGCTCGAGCCGCGCGGCCACGTCACGCAACCGCACTGGGAAGAGCGGCGGCGACAGGTAGCGCGTGAGCCGCGTGCGCAGGTTCTGCGTGGTGGACGGCGGCCCCCATACGTGGACCTCGAAGTCACGCTGGAAGAATGGCCCGAAGAAGCCCAGGCCCTGGATGTGGTCCATGTGCAGGTGCGTCAGCAGGATGTCGATGCGCCGCGGCTCCTTGTACGTGGCGCCCACGCGGCGGACGCCGGTGCCGGCGTCGAGCACCACGATCGTGCCGTCGCGGCCTTCGACCTCGGCACAGGCGGTGTTGCCGCCATAGCGAATGGTTTCCGGGCCGGCGCTGGCGATCGAGCCACGCGTCCCCCAGAGGCAGACGCGCATCAGGGGTGGTGCGTCCTGGCAACGCTGCGCATCACGCCTTCTTGGCCACCCAGAACATGGCCACGCCCCCGATGAGGTGCCCTCCCCCGCCGAGCAGCGGGAACGCCGTCACCTCGATCGTGTGATCGCGGCCGTCAAGTGAGCTCATCCACACGCGGCGATGGACGGGGCGCCTCTCGCGCAGTGCGACCGCGAGCGGCGGCTGATCGGGCGGCAACGGCTTGCCCGAGTCATCGCGCAGGGCGAACATCTCGCGCTGCTGGTCGAGCGACAGATCGCCCACCTCATCGAATTGGCGTCCGAGCAACACTTCAGCCGCCTCGTTGAAATAGAGCAGATCGCCCTTCTCGTCGGCGACGAACATCGGAACGGCGATGCCCGACGCGAGCTGGCGCATCAGGATCAGGCCGACGTCCCGTTGTGGCATAGGTGGATTGTGCCAGCCTGAACAATCGGTTGGGATATGCCGGGGTTTGTCAACGGCCATTTGGGTATTGATTTGGCCCGGCGGCGGACTAGCATCGCAGTGGGTCCGTTTCGTTGCGTATTGGGGGGATGCGTCCAACCGTCGCTGGCGGATCCGTGGGAGGTAACCGGCCGCCACATAGGCCGGAATGAGGAGGAGAGGCACAAGAATGAGACGTCTTCTCGGCGTGCTCGCGATGGTCGGATTACTGGCCATGAACGCAGCACCCGCAGCCGCGCGCACCCCCCGGTCTAACGCCGGATTAGTACCGCTCGGCTCTCCGACGGTCAGCAGCACGTACGTCGCCGCCAAATCGGCGAGCGGCAGCATTGCCCAAAGCGACACTGGCCTGCTTTCGCGGAGCGATCGCCAGATGGTGCGCATCATCGTCAAGATGGACGTTGACGCGCTCGCCAGCTACTCCGGGGGCAGAGACGGTATGGCCGCCACCAGCCCCACGATCACCGGCAAGTCGCTCAAGGCGGGCGGCACCGCGGTCAACGTCTACAACCGCTTCCTCAGCAACAAGGCCACCACGATCCGTTCGGCTGCGCAGCGCGCCGTACCGGGAATGACGCTCGGCCGCAACTTCCTGGTTGCGTTCGGTGGCTTCGCGGCAGAGCTCCCTGCCAACAAGGCCCGCGAGCTCCTGCGCGTACCGGGTGTCGTGGCGGTCATGTACGACACGGTCAACCACCCCACAGCGAATGATTCGCCCAACTTCGTGGGCGCGCCAGCGGTCTGGTCAAGCCTAGGTGGCGAGGCCACGGCCGGCCAGGGCGTCAAGGTCGGTGTCCTGGACACGGGTATCTGGCCAGAGCATCCAATGCTCGCCGATCCGGGCATCCCCAATCCGGGCGGTGGCCCCTATGACTGTGACTTCGGCACCTCCGGCGAGACCAACGACGCGGCGTTCGCGTGCAATGACAAGCTCATCGGCGCATACGCGTTTCTCAACACGAACGTCGCCGTAACCGGTTATGACACGGACGAGTACTGCACCGCGTCCGGCTGCACCGCTCGTGACGCGGACGGCCATGGCACGCACACTTCAACTACTGCTGCTGGCAGCCCGGTCGACCACGCCGTCGTGAACGGCACCGACTACGGCCACATCAGCGGCATCGCCCCGGGCGCTTCCGTCATCATGTATCGCGTCTGCGACGCTGATGGCTGCTTCAGCACCGACTCAATGGACGCTGTAGAGCAGGCGATCTTGGATGACATCGACGTCATCAACTTCTCCATCTCCGGCGGCGCCAACGCCTATTCCGATGGCGTGGAGCTGGCCTTCCTGGACGCCTATGCGGCGGGCATCATGGTCAACGCCTCGGCCGGCAACTCCGGTCCCGGCGCGGCCACGACCGACCACGGCGGTGGCTGGACCAACACGGTTGGCGCCTCGACCCTTGACCGGGCCTTCGCGACAACTCTGCATCTGGCCGCGACTGGCGGCGCCACGCTCGACATGGCGGGCGTCACCGTCAGCGGTGGCGTCACCAGCCCGACTCCGGTCGTCCTGGGTTCCGCCACCGTGTCCGGGCTGAAGTGCGACACCGCTGCTTCCAGCGGTGACTACGCAGGCGTGGTCGTCGTCTGCCAGCGCGGCACGAATGCCCGCATCGCTAAGGGCTACAACGTCTCACTGGGTGATGCGGAGGGCATGATCCTCTACAACACCACCGCCACGGACCTCGAGACGGATAACCACTTCCTCCCTGCCGTTCATGTCAACGATCCATCGTCGACTATTGCGGCCTTCGTTTCGGGCCACACAGGCGTCACCGCAACCTGGACGAACGGTGTCCCGACCGCAGCCCAGGGCGACGTGATGGCGTCGTTCTCCTCACGCGGTCCGCTGGGTGACTTCATCAAGCCGGACGTAACCGCGCCCGGTGTCCAGATCCTGGCTGGCAACTCGCCGCAACACCTGGACGACCCGGACGGCGGCCTTGGCCCGGACGGTGAGCTGTACCAGGCGATCGCCGGAACCTCGATGTCAAGCCCGCATGCAGCCGGTGTCGCGGCCCTTCTCAAGGCCGCTCACCCCAGCTGGACGCCGGGCCAGATCAAGTCAGCGATGATGACCTCAGCGGCCCAGGGCGTGGTCAAGGAAGACGGCGTCACGCCGTCCGATCCGTTTGACCGCGGCGGCGGGTCGATCCGGGTCAATAAGGCTGTCAACCCAACGGTGACGTTCGACGTCACCGCGCCGCAGTACTTCGCCGCGGCGAACGATCCCTTCAGCCGGATCAACCTCAACCTGGCAAGCGTCAACGCACCCAACATGCCGGGTCAGATCACGACGACGCGCACCGCGCGCAACGTGACCGGCGTGTCCCAGACGATCAAGATCAGCGCATCGGCGAACATCATCGTTACGCCCAGCACGATCACGCTCGGGCCATGGGGCTCAGCGAGCTTCTGGATCAAGATCGACGGCCAGAAGTTGGCCGACGGTCAGTACTTCGGCAAGATCACCCTTGACCCGGTCAAGGCCGGCTACATCAATGCCATCCTGCCGGTTGCCTGGGACAAGCAGCCCGGCGACATCACTCTCAGCAACGAGTGCGATGCGCCGGTCACCTTCACGGCCCAGCAGCTGACGATCAACAAGGGCGAGACGGCCCAGTGCCACGTCAGCGCGACCAACTACAACCCGGTTGATGCCCATGTCCAGATCCAGGTGAAGGCGCCCAACACGGGCCGTCTGATCATCAAGAACTGGACCGACGGCAACAAGAAGGGCAACGGCTTCATCTGGAACGGCACACTCGATGCCTCACTTCCGCCTGCTGTCCTAGCCCTCGTTTCACCAGGCGACGGCTTCTACGACATCTCTGGCGACGTCGCGGCCGTCGGAGCGGCTGCTCACGAAGACGAGGCGATCGTTAACTTCGCACTGGGTTCGGCGGTTCGCTTTGGCGATGTCGAGTACGACACCATCGGCATGACCACTGACGGCTACCTCGTGGTGGGCGGTGGTGAAGCTGCCGATGTCGCGTACGAGCCGCAGGACATGCCCGATCCGTCACGCCCCAACAACGTTCTGGCTCCGTATTGGACGGACCTGACGCTTGATCCGGCTAGCGGCGGCGGCGCCGGCGACTTTTACGTCGGTGCCTATGGCTGCGGTGGTGGCCCCAGTCCATGCGCCTACGCCTTCGAATGGAAGGGTGTGAAGGTCTACGGACAGCCCTTAACCCGGACGTTCCAGGTATGGATGTATACAGCGGCCTTTCTCGACTACGTTGGCGCGACCGATGATGACTACATCACGTTCGAGTACAGCGCAGCCCAGAGCGGCCCAAGCGCAGTCGGTGTCCCGCTGAACATCGGTGCCGAAGATGCACTAGGCCTGACGGCCGCGCAGCTTGGCCCTGACTCCACAGGCACCCTCGCGCCTGACACGACCACCCCCTGCCTGGTCACAGGCACTTGTGGCGGTTACTTCATCGTCACCGGTGATTCGACACCCGGCGGCACCATCACCATCGATTACGACGCCTTCGGCAAGAAGACGGGCAACTTCGATGTGAAGGCGATGATGACCAGTGACGTGAGCCAGGGGACCGACTTCCAGATCGTCAAGATCCACGTAGTCAACGCAGGTCCCTAGTTACCTTGGCCAAGTAGCGCCGCGACGAGCTCGCGGTAAAGAGAAGGGGCCGGCGGCAACGCCGGCCCCTTTCTCTATGTGTGAATGGGCCTCGCCCCGGGTCGCCCTAGACGCTCAAGCGGGGCCAGCAGTCGTCGGGGCGCGCTTCGTGCCCCCGGCGCAAGCCGGGGACTTCGATTTCCTGGCCGCGCCGAAATGCCGGCTGAGCGTTTCTGAAACATATGTAACAACGATCCGCTGGTATCTTCGAGGTGCCGCGGGCGCCACGGGATTGGCGCCTACGGCGGCGCCAGCGGGATGCCCAACCCGACCATGGTTCGCGTCGACCCCTAGGCCCGACCACGACTCGATACGTGCCAAGAGGGCCGGCGCAACGCCGGCCCTCTCTTCGTCTGAGCGCACCCGCACGCAATGGCCTCAGCGCGGGCGACCGGTGCGTCCATGCACCACCCCCTTTGGTCAAGCGCGCCTCGCCGCCCGCGTGCCAGCTTCCATACGGGGCGCCGACTTGACCCCCCCACGGTGGGGGGCATATCGTGCGGACGTCGCTGCGCCACCGATCATTGGCGCACTTCAGCTCCGCGGGCTGGTCCGCGGTTTGCGGCGCGTCCCCAGCGTGCCGGAGGGGAGGTGCACAGCCGAGAGCTCGGCGTTCCTAGCGTGTGTGTGCGCCATCGGAGCGAGCACACCGTCCCAACCGATGATGGAGGAGAGCAAGCCTTGAAAAGGCTACTAATCGTGATGGCAGTGACCGCCTTGGCGGTCGGCAGTCTCGCCGGCCCAGTGGCGGCGGTGAAGCCCCAATCAACACCGGACAAGGCCACAGTCGACAACCTGCCCAACCCGCTCGCCGAAGCCCAGGCGGAGCGACACGCGACGGCGTTCCAGCAGGTCGTCAACGGCAAGGCCAGCGCGAAGGGATCTAACAAGGTCGTCAAGGTCGCGAATGGTCAGTACGTTGAGCTTGCCCGCACGGGCGAAGACAAGATCTGGACCATTCTCGGCGAATTCGGCAATTACATCCTGGGAGCGCCGTATGGTGGGACCGCCGGGCCCCTGCACAATCAGATCCCAGCGCCCGACCGATCAATGGACAACACGAGCATATGGTCGCCCGACTTCACCAAGGGCTACTACGACAGCATGCTGTTCTCCGAGGCAGCCGGTGCAGTCTCGATGCGCAATTTCTACATCGAACAATCGTCAAACCGCTACACGGTGAACGGCACAGTTGAGGATTGGGTCCTCGTCACCAACCAGGCCACAGGTCGGCAGTACAACGAAGCCCGCTATGGCACGAACGCCTGCGGAGGTATCGTCTGCTCAACGGTCTGGAGCTTCGTCAATGACGAGGCGGACACCTGGGCTGTTAACAGTGGCATGAGCGCAGCCCAGCTGGACGCATACCTGTCCCAGTTCGACGTCTGGGATCGATACGACGCTGACGGCGACGGCAACTTCAACGAGCCAGACGGCTACATCGACCACTTCCAGGCCGTCCATGCCGGCTCCGGCGAGGAGACGGGCGGCGGCGCACAGGGCACAAACGCCATCTGGAGCCACCGCTGGTACGCGTGGTATTCGGCCAACAGCCCCGATGGACCTGGCCCGCATAACCTGGGCGGAACCCGCATCGGCAACTCCAGCTACTGGATCGGCGACTACACCGTCGAGCCCGAGGATGGTGGCGTCGGTGTCTTCAGCCACGAGTTCGGCCACGATCTCGGCCTGCCGGATCTCTATGACACCAGCGGCAACACCGGTGGTGCTGAGAACTCGACCGGCTTCTGGACGCTTTACTCGAGCGGCTCTTACGGCAGCACGGGTATCCCGGCTGACGGCATCGGCTCCAAGCCGATCTCGATGAGCGCGTACGAGAAGATCTACCTCAATTGGGACAACTACGAGATCTACGGCTACGGGCAGAAGGCATCGACCAAGCTTGGACCTGCGGTGTCTAACACCAAACAGGCGCAGGCTGTCGTCTTGCTCTTGCCAGACAAACACGTTGTATTCCCCGTCGGCGACCCATACGCCGGTGCCTGGCAGTACTTCTCTGGCTCTGGCAACGGTCTCGACAACTCGATGACGCGCTCGGTGACCCTGCCGGCAGCGGCCAGCTTGTCCGCGAAGGTCAAGTTCGACATCGAGGCGGATTGGGATTACGCCTACCTGACCGTCAATGGGACGCCGGTGGCCACCAACCTCTCGACTGGAGCCAATCCGAATGGCCAGAACTTCGGCAACGGAATTACCGGGAGCTCCGGTGGAAACTGGGTTGACCTGACGGCCGATCTCTCCGCATTCACCGGCCCGGTCACGATTGGCTTCCGTTACTGGACTGACGGAGCAGTTGCCGAGACGGGCTTCTTCATCGACGACATCGCCATTACGGGCCAGGCGATCGACGGCGCCGAAACGGATCCGGGATGGACTTACCACGGCTTCTCGCGAGCGCAAGCGACCGTAGAACTGTCGTTCTTCAACGCCTACTTCGTGGAGTTCCGGAACTACAAGGGCTACGACGACGGTCTCCGGACCGGCCCGTACAACTTCGGTTTCCCGGACACTAAGCCCGACTGGGTGGAGCACTTCCCCTATCAGGACGGCTTGCTGGTCTGGTATTACGACACGTCCTTCGCGGACAACAACGTCGGCGACAACTGCCTCTCCGGGCGTTGCGGCGGCCTGTATCTGCCCGTGGACGCGCACCCCAACCTGCTGCTACGACCCGACAACGGGAAGGTCTGGCGGCCAAGGGTCCAGTCGTACGACTCAACCTTCACACTGGCTAAGACCGACAAGATCTGTCTGCACACCACCAGCACCGTCTCGCAGTGCTACGGACCTCTGCCGGCTGTGCCGACGTTCAACGACAACAACAGCTACTGGGTCGCACCAAACGCTTCGATCAACAACTTCGGTTGGTCGAGCGTGCAGGTACCGCACACGGGCACGAGCATCCGCGTCGTGAGCGTGTCGGGACAGGGCAACTTCATGCAGGTAAATATCAACAAGTAGCTGGATCTGGAGGCCTGCCTCCAATCCATCCAAATCGAGCGACGATGAGGCCCGCCGGCTTGACCGGCGGGCCTCTTTCTATTGGCCGCAGGCCGGCCCGTTTCCGTTGCGTCGCTAAGATCGTGGCGTGAAGCTGCCCGTGGTTGTTGCGCTTTTGCTGGCACTGTCGATGGCCGCCGGCTGCAGCTGGCTGTGGCCAAACCGCGAGCCAATCGGCACGCCGACCACTCCACCTATGTCCGGCCCGTCCGACCAGCCTCAATCGCCGAGACTCACTCCCGGCCGGCCCAGTCCCTCGATCGAGATCCCGCCGCCGATCTATTGATGCGGCGATCGTCGCTGGCTAGGCGACGCCCAACCTCGTGAGCAGGTCGTCGAGGTCGCGCTTCGTACCTTCGTCCAGCGCGGGCCCCGGGGCGCGCAACTTGTCGCTCGCCATGGCGCCGCGGCGCATGTAGATGTGCTTGCGGATGGGCAGGTTGAGCAGCTGCTGATTCTCGAACCGGATGAGCGGGGTCCAGCGGTGGAACAGCTCAACCGCCGCCGCCTCGTCGCCGGCGCGCCACGAACGCATGATCGCGACGAGCGTCTCTGGGTAGCCAAAGCCCGTCATGGTCCCGACCGCCCCGTTGCGCAGCTCCTCGATCAGCATCTCCGCGCCCAGGCCCCCGAGTACGCGCAGTTCCTTGTTCGCGGCCAACAGTCGCGCGACCTTGGGGGCCGTGGGCTCTTCCTCCAGCTTGACCACGCGCAGATTGGGCGCCTCGGACGCCATTCGGCCAATCAGGTCCGCGGTCATCCAAACGCCCAGCGCGGGCAGGTCCTGGATCACGACCGGCAACTCGGGCACTGACTCCGCGACCCGCAGGAAATTGCGGCGCACGGCCTCATCGTTGGGCCGCGCCAATGGCGGCGCGCTGAGCATGACGCTGTGCGCGCCCATCACCCGCGCCTCGCGCGCGTATTCAACTGATCGGTAGGCGGACGCCGCACTCACCGTGACGCACACCGGCACGCGGCCATTTGCCTGGGCGAGCGTGACCTCCACGATGGCCGACCGTTCGCGATCGGACACCTTCGCGCCCTCCCCCAGCACGCCCAGGATCGTCATGCCGTCGACGCCAGTCCCGACCACGAAGTCGGTCAGGGTGCGCAAGCTGGGCAGGTCAAGCTCTTCGTCAGGGTGGAAGGGCGTCGGGACGATGTTCCATACGCCCGCCAGTTGATCAATGCGCTGTGCCAGCTTGTCCGTCACGAGGCGAGGTTAACCGACTGGACGCCCGGATTCGGCCTCATTCAGAAGCTTCCACCCAAGCGGAACTATCGACGCTACCGCGTAGTGAACCGGCCGCACGAATCAGCGGTTGGAGGTGATCAGGCGCGCGGATTGGCCGTTGGATCGGGGCATGTCACGCTCAGGCTCAATTGGCAGTACCGGCGTTAGTTAACTTTGAGCGGAACGAACTCGAACATGCCCCCAGGGCAGACGACAGGTAGGCCGCTTTACGCCACAGCGACGCGGACCCCGTCTACCACGGCAGCATCTGGCGTAGCGCGAACAGCACGTTGGCGGGCCGCTCGGCCATGCGGCGCATGTACCACGGGAACCAGTAATCGCCGTACGCGACCAGGACGCGCACGTTGTAACCCTCGCTCTTGAGACGGCGCTGCTGATCGGCGCGGATGCCGTACAGCATCTCAACGTCAAAGACGGTTTTGGGCAAACCCAGCGCGGCCGCTTGAGCCGCGACCCGCTCGATCAGCTTCACGTCGTGCGTGCCCATGCCCAGGAAGATCTCGCGGCCGTCCTTGAGGTGCGTCAGCATCGCGACACATAGCGCGTAGTAGTTGGCGTCAACGTCGGGCCGCGACTGCCACGCGACCTGAGGCGACTCCTTGTACGCGCCCTTGACGAGCCTGATCTTGGGCGCCAAGGGAAGCAGCGCCTCGATGTCGGCCGCGGTTCGATGAAGGTAGGCCTGCAGGCAGATGCCGACGTTGGGGTACTTCGCTTTCAGTCGGCTGTATTCAGCCAGGGTCTTGTCGGTGTAGTCGGTGCCTTCCATGTCGACCCAAACGACCTGCCCACCATTGGCCGCGGCGGTCTCGCACAAGCGGTTCATGTGGCGCTCCATGTCCGCGTTGGACATGTCCATCGCGAGGTGGGTGAGCTTGACGCTCGCCTCGCCCGGTATGGCCCGGCGGTGGATCTCCTCGATCAGCCACGCGTAGTGGTCGGCTGCCGCCTCGTGCTGGTCGGGCCGCGTGACGTTCTCGCCCAGCTTGGTGAAGAGCGTGGGAATCTGCAGTTCGTCGCGGAACTTCTCGGCCGCCTTGAGCGCGTCCTCGGCCGACTCACCCGGCATGAACTTTCGCACAGCGCGCTTGGCGAACCACAGGCGCGGGATGTTGCGCCGCATCCAGTTGTTGCTGGCCATCCAGAGCAGCAGTCGTCGCATCTGGCGCTAACGTTAGCGACATGGACCTTGGATTGAAGGGGGCGCGGGCGCTGGTCACCGGCGGTTCGGCGGGTTTGGGCGCGGCCGTCGCGCGGACGCTGGCCGCAGAGGGGGCGCGCGTCGCAATCGCGGCTCGCGCCGGGGACCGGTTGTCCGCCACTGCAGCCGCGACCAACGGCGTGGCGATCCCCGCGGATTTGGCCACTCCGACCGGGCCGGCGGAGGCAGTTGCCGCCGCGATTGCCGAGCTGGGCGGGCTGGACGCGCTGTTGATCTCTATGGGCGGGCCGCCACCAGGCAAGTTCGAGGATCTCGACGATGCCGCGTGGCAGAAGGCGCTCGATATGACCCTCTGGTCAACGCTGCACACGTTGCGCGCGGCGCTGCCCCACCTCGCCAAGTCGGAGCACGGCTCGATCTGCGTGATCCTGTCGTCGTCCGTGCGCGAGCCGATCACCGCGCTGACCACCTCGAACTTGCTGCGGCCCGGCCTCGCTGGTCTCATCAAGTCGCTCGTCCCGGAGATCGCGCCGGTGCGCATCAACGGCATCGCCCCGGGGCGCGTCGCCACGGACCGCATCGCGACGCTCGACGCCGATCGCGCGGCGCGCTCCGGCACGTCCGTGGAGGAAGTGCAGCAGCAGACCATCGCGCGCATTCCGCTGGGCCGCTACGGCGACCCCGACGAGGTTGGCCGAGTTGCCGCGTTCCTGCTCTCCCCTGCCGCCTCCTATGTGACCGGCGTGATCGTGGGCGTCGACGGCGGCATGATCCGCTCGCTGCCCTAGGGCTGGGGGCCAACTCGGGCCGTCTGCGGGTCGGATGTCGGCCATATCGACACCGGTAAGCACAACGCACTTAGGCGGGGCGATTTCAGGGTTAGGCGAGCGATTTCAAGGTTTGGCGAGGCGTGTCCACGCACGAATCCGGCTCCTCGCGCGAGACCGGCGCGCAAACCGGCAGGGAAACGGCAGGGAAACGCTGCCAATCGGCAGATAAGTGGCCATCGCGACGATATGGCCGACATGGCAAGACACAAACTGCCCAGACGGACGCCGCTCCAGGCTTCGGCCGACCGCGCCGCGACAGCGACGGCCGGAAAGCTCGGTTCGATGCTCAAAGACGGGCGGGTGCGGCACAAATACAAGCAGTCGGACGCAGCCGACCGAGCCGGGATGTCGCGCGGCCGATGGGCGGACCTGGAGACGGGCCGGGGTGGTGACGCTCCCATCGCCACGTGGAGCAGGGCGGCCTTCGCCGTCGGTGGGACGCTCGACGCGTGGATCAAGCAGACGTCGGCGACGACACCGCCCAAGGACGCCGTTCATCTACGGAACCAGGAGTTGGTGCTCCGCCTGTCAATATCGGGCGCCTGGACGGCCCTGGCTGAGGAGTTCCTGGACCGCGAGGCACGCACCTCCCGCGCCGCGGATGTGCTGCTCACCAGGCGCTCCCCAAACAACACGGCGCAGCGCGAGTACGCGCTCTGGGACGTGACCGACTGGATCGAGGACGCTGGCGCGGTCGTTCGCGACTTCACCCGACGCCTGGACGGAACAGATCGCTATGCCGTCGCTCGGATGCAGCCAAACGAGCCCGTGCCCCATACCGCTGGTTGCTGGCTCGTCCGCGCGACCAGGCGCAACCGCGAACTTGTCGCGCAGCATCGGCACTTCTTTCGCGGCCGCTTCCCGGGCTCCGGCCGCGCGTGGCTCGCCGCGCTCACGACGCCCACAGCGCCGCTCCCCAAACAGCCCGCCCTGCTCTGGGTGAGCGTCGCCGGCACCCACATAACAGCGTCTAGACTCGGCTCGTGAATGACGGCCGCCGCGAAGAGATGCGCGACAAGATCCAGGGCGCGATCGAGTACCTCAACGCGAACCCCGCGGAGGCGCGCTATACCGACTCACCCGCCACCGCCCGACTAGCCGACCCAGCCGGACTCAGCGTTGAAGTCAGCGGCGCCAACGGCGAGCGCATCAGCACGGATATGCCCACGAGCGTGGGCGGCGCGAACTCGGCTGCGAGCCCCGGCTGGTACCTTCGCGCCGCGGCGGCATCCTGTGTCGCGACGCTCATCGCGATGCGCGCCGCCCACCAGGGGATCACGCTGAACGCCGTCGAGGTCACGGTCGACTCTGAGTCGGACGACCGCGGCATCCTGGGCGCGGATGCAGACACCGTGTCCGGCCCGCTGAGCACCCGCGTGGCAGTCCGGCTGGGGGCAGTCGGCGCCACCCAGCAACAACTTGAGGAGCTCGTGAACTGGGCCGTCGTGCACTGCCCGGTCACCGACGCTGTGCGCCGCGCGATCCCCATGTCAGTGGAGTTAAGCCCGGACTAGGCCTCTCGACTGATTCGGTCAATCGGTACTAGGCTAAGCGGTCCTGATGGAGATCACGACTACCCGCGGGGCCGGTGCTGCACTCGAGACCATGCCCCCGTGCCCCGAATGCGGCTTGAACATGATCGTTCGCGCGCAGTGGAGCAACGGCCACGTGCAGGGGCTCAACTGGGTCTGTCGCCGCGCCCCGGGCTGCGAGGGCGTGCGCCGCATCCGCCGCCCCAACGAAATCCGGCCCATCAACCATGACGCCAGCACGCAGGCGATCTTCGACTGGGAGTCGTCGCACGACACGCGGTCGCACGACACGCGCCTAAGAGCGCGGCGCGAACCCAGGGGCGCGTCGGGCCAAACGCTGAGCGGCGCCATCGGCAGGCTCTTCAACCGATCGGGCCAAACGGCCGACTATGACGAGGCAGCCCAACTCCACGGCTCAATGGGCTACTTCGACGGCCTAGTTGAGCAGGGTTTCGTGGCCCTCGAAGACCGCGGCCTGTCGTCGGCCCGCGTGGCGATGGACAACGTGTTGGTCGGGCCGTCGGGTGTCTTCGTCATCGAGCGCAAGTCGTGGGCCGGCAACCTCGCGATCGCGGCCGACGTGGTCTACGTCGACGGGCGCCAGCGCCTTGGCGCGACCGATCAAATCCTGCGCGCCACTGCGGCCTTCGAGCAGACAATGGCGCACGAGCTCAAACCCGTTGGCGCCACTGTGCGCCCGGCGATGCTCTTCGAGAACGCGACCAACAAATCGGTCGAGGGCGCGGTCGACAAAGTGCTCGTGGGCGGGACGCGCGGCTTGCCCAAGTTGCTGCGCGGCACGGCTGAGCCCATCCTGGGGCCTGAGACGATCATCCGCCTGGCGCTCGCCGCGGACCGGCTGCTGGAGTAGCGCGGCCCTCTTTTCGCGCTGCGTTCTCGCCACCGGAATGTCGGCCATACCGTCACCAGGTCGCGTAACCCGTCGTTCCGGGCCGATTTCAGGCCGTGGGCGGCACCTCCCCCCGCGCGAACCCGCTCACGCACTCGGCTAATCGCTCACGCACTCGGCTAAATGGCCGACTAACAGCTTCCGTGTCGATACGGCCGACGCGGACCGCACAGTAGAGTCCGCCCGATGAGAGCGATCGCCACCTTGGGAGCGGCCGCGCTGCTGCTCGCCGCGTGCCAGGTCACAGGGCCGGTGCAGACCGCGACGCCCAGCGCGAGTCCGTCTCAGTCCGGCCTTCAGCCGCACGGCGAAACGCAGGAGGCGACCGTCGTCTCCATCGTCGACGGCGACACGATCCACGTCGACATCGGCGGCCAAGAGTTCCGCGTCCGCTACATCGGCATCGACGCGCCGGAGATCGCCCACGACACCAACCCCGGGGAGCGGCTGGGCCCGGAAGCGACCCAGGCCAACGCCGCGCTCGTCGAAGGCCACCGCGTCATCCTCGAAAAGGACACTTCCGACACCGACCAGTTCGGCCGACTACTCCGCTACGTCTGGTTGCCGTCGGACGGGCCCTTGCTCCAATGGACCATGGTTGACCTCGAGCTCGCCGCGGAAGGTATGGCCGACGTCAAGCACTACCCACCCGACACCTATTGGCAGTCACTGCTCCAGCAAGCCGAAGACCAGGCGAAGGCCGCCGACCTGGGCATCTGGGCGCTGGATGCGCAATCGCAGCCGCGCGATGTGGGCTCCGGGGGCTACGGCGTGCGGATCTTCCAGAACGATTTCTTGACCGCGATCTTGTCGCCGCGGAATGTCCAGATGTCGCAGCCACGGACCTCGATCCGCGTCCCGTCGACGGCAGTGCCGCGCAGGAGCCACTCGGAAACGCCGCGGTCATCGGCCACGAAATGGGTGTCGTCCGTGTAGCGGACGTCGGGTATGCCGGCAAATCGGTCGGCAAAGGCCGCGCGGACGGCGTCGCGGCCCTCGATTCGCCGCCCGAACGCGTCTGCGCCGCGCGGTGACTCGAACACGCAGTCGTCGACGAAGTGGGCCATGATCCGATCCAGGTCGTGAGTGTCGAAGCCTGCCGCCACGTCGCGCAGCATGTACGTCTTGTCTTCGTTGGTCGCCATGCGCCTAACCCTACCCCGCAATGCGCCGCGCGGCGATCGCTGAGGGCGTGCCCGTCATCTAGGTCCGCGAGTAGACATCGCGGCGGTGGCCGACTTTCACGACGGTGACCACCGACTGCGCATCGTCGATCCCATACACGATCCGATAGTCGCCCTGGCGGATCCGGTACTTCTTCTCGCCGCTCAGCTGTTCGTAGCCGACCGGGCGGGGATTGTGGGCCAAGGCATCGACGCGCTCGACGACTCGCGGGCGAACCTTCGCAGGGAGGTCTTCGAGCTCTTTCGCCGCTCTCCGCTTGAAGACGAGCCTATAGCTTGCCACGTCGCTTCAGGTCCGCGACGACTTCCTCAAAAGGAATGGTGGGCTCATCCGCGCGCTCGCGGAATGCGGCGAGGTCCTCTGCATCGTCCGCCAGGGCCTCGCGAACAGCGTTGTTGACGTACTCGGAGATGTTCGTGTCCGTCTCCGCGGCCTTCAGGCGCAGCGCCTTGTGAATCTCCTCGTCGAAATAGACCGTCGCTCTCTTACGCATAACGGCACCATAACGTCATGACGTCATAACGTCAAGACGCCGACGCCAGCCGCCGCGCGAATTCGCCCGGCGAGAATAGGCCGGCGATGGACGAGAGCAGGAGCGCCCGACTTTCCCGGTGGATCACGGCGGCGGTGAGCCACGTTCAGGCAGAAGACCTGACGATGGCAGCGGTTCTCATCGTCACGCCCTTCTTGGCTCCGATCACCAGCTTGCTGCCGATCTTCGGCTCGGACAATGACTTCCTGGGCGGGCTGATCGCATTCCTTGCGGCTGTAGGTGCGATCGCGGCAATGGCGACGCGCGTCCCCGACGAAAATCGCCTCGAGAAGCCCACCGAAGATCCTGTGCCCGTCCGCATGTGGTTAGTGGGGCCGTTCATCGGTGCCGTTGGTTTCGTCGCCGGTGATTCGCTCGATCGGATGGGCCTGCCGGGCGGCAGCGCCCTGATCGGGATCGCCTTCCTGGTGACCATGGTCTCGTTCGTCTTTGCGCGGCGGCTGCCGGTCGTGTCGCGCGGGACGCGACGGTTGCTGGTGGCGCCGTTCGTGCTGCTGTCGGCCGCGTTCCTGCAGCAGCTCGCTGCCGACTTCGCATCCGCATTCGCCGGCACCGACCTACTGGGTCAGCTGGTTGGCCTGAAAAACTTGGCGCTGGTCATTCAGCTGTTCGCCATCCTGGGTTTCGCGGCGTTGATCTTCTACGAGATGCTCGTGTTCGCGCCGCGCGAGCTGGCCGACCCGGGGGCAAGCACGCGTGCCTGGGCCGTACGCTTCGCGATCTTCTATGTCTCGCTCGTGATCGCGATGTGCGTGGGGAATTCGGCGCCGCTGCTGCTGGCCTGACCGGCCCCCGCCGTGGCCAGACCTAAGCAGATGGTGTCTGAACGAAACACTTCAGATTCCAGCCCGAATTCGCGCACACAGGGTGATAACGTTCCAGTGCCGCCCCGTCACAGCGGCATTACAGCCCGCTGCGTGGAGCCCCTTTCGTGAAACCGCCTCTAGAAGGAAGTCAGCGGACGCCGTCGTCCCGCCACCTCAATCTTGGTGGCATCCTTCTCGTCGTATCGTTTGCTGCAGCGCTTGGGGCGTGCAGTTCTGGAGTGGCGGCAAGGCCCACTCAGCCTCCAATTGATTCTGCATCGATCGCGCCCGCGCCAACGGATCCACCCACGGCGCCCGCCACGGCGGCGCCCACGCCTAGTCCGTCACCTCTCCCACTCGTCACGGCCACGCCGGGCCCGACACCGACCCTCGCGCCGACGGCCACACAGGTCGTGCCCATCACATTCGCGTTGGACCGCGTCGTGACGAGCAATATCGTCACGCTTCAGAGCGTGACAGACACTTTTTCACTGGATGGCCAAATTGCCTGGAAGGTCGATCTGACGTTGCCTGTCGGAACCCGGACCATCTACTTCACCATTATCGACTCGGCAACGGGGCGGACCGTTTCCACCAAGGCGTATGCCGCAGACGCCGGCTCATGGACTTACTACGGCAAGACTTCTTTAGTTTCTGAACCGGGCACGTATGTGATGCAGTACTCCCTCGATACCGGCCTAATTGGTGAAGGTCAGTTCACGGTTACCAAAGCTGCACCAACCGAGGATCCCAACGCTGGTTGCGATCCCTCGTACCCGACCGTCTGCATTCCGCCGTGGCCACCTGATCTCGATTGCAAGGACATCCCCTTCACCAATTTCGAGGTTGACGGTCTCGACATGCACAACTTCGATGGCGACTTCGATGGGATCGGATGTGAGTCGGGCGGTGGCGGTGGCGGCCCGAAGCCAACGAAGAAGCCAAATAACGGTGGGGGCGGCGGAGGCGGCTCGAACTGCGACCCGTCCTACCCAACGCTTTGTCTGCCGTCGTCTCCTGACTTGGACTGCGGCGACATCAACGCCCGGAACTTCCCGGTCGTGGGCCGCGATCCGCACGGCTTCGATGGAGACAACGACGGGATTGGCTGCGAGACGTAGTCCGACCCCGTCGGCTACTCGCCGACCGAGGTGTCCTCGATCACGGACAGGATGTTGCCCGCGTTGTCCTTGAACCAGGCGATCGGCGGTCCCTGCGGGTCGCGCGCGACGCCCATCTCGTCCTGCTGCATCCCGTCGTAGCGCTCCATGTCGACGTCGACTGCCTTTAGGCTGCCGACCGCCGCCTGGATGTCGTGCACGATGAAGTTCAGCACCGTGAAGCTCGCCGGCTCGTGGTTGGGCTTGGGGTAGATCATGACGTGCTGGTCGGCGCCCAGGACGACCTCAATCATGCCCATGGGGTTATCGCGCACCTCCAGGCCCAGCTTGCGGCCGTAGAACTCCTTGGCCTTGTGGACGTCGTCGGTTGAAAAACTCGGAAAAGCCGATCGAACCTTGAGCACTTTTGGTACCTCTTCAACGATTGCCAAGGCCGATTATCCGCCCCGGGCGAGCGGCTGCACTCGATTGCCGCGCGGCGCGGCGCGGCGACGTACGGATCATGTGGTAGACGCCGACCTGAGCGAAGGCGACTTGGTTGCGTCTGGCAGTAAAGCGGCTATGCTGCAATACATGCGCACTTACCTTCTCAGCGTGCAGTCTCGGGGCACCGTCGCGCTTCCGGCAGAGCTGCGCCGCCGTCTTCATCTCGATCAGGAAAACGCACAGGTCCAACTGATCGAGCGCGAAGATGGCAGCATCGAACTCGTGCCCATGGTCGCCGTTCCGGCAGACCAGGCATGGTTTTGGTCCGATCGCTGGCAGGCAATGGAGCGTGAGGCCGATGCGGACATCGCAGCAGGTCGGACGACTGTTGTCGATGGCGCCAGCGGTCTGATCGAGCTCTTTGCCGCTGATGATGCGGCCAGGTGAAGTTCGAAGTCACCGCAAGCTTCCGGGCTGATAGGAAGCGGCTTTCCAAGAGAGAACAAGAGCTCGTAGCGGAAGCCATTCCGACATTTGTTGAGGCGTGCGACCGATACGCCGCCAATCCCGCCTCCGGCTGGCCGGCTTCCCTGCGGGTCAAGGACGTTGAAGGGGCACCCGGTGTCTGCGAGGTCACCTTCAATTTCTCAGGACCTGACCTCAGGGCGACCTTCGAATGGATCCAGATCGACCGCGAACTCGCCGTTCGCTGGCGGCGTATTGGCGGCCACAGGATCTTCAAGAACCCGTAAGCGACCTCAGAGCGCGCCGATGTACGCCTCTTCGCGATGCAGCCCGGAATCCAAGCCGGCCTCCTCAACCTCAGACGTGACGCGCACTGCCGTGAATGGCGATCGTAGTCGCGTCACCAAAACTGCTGAGCGTCATCCCCAAGTCTGTCGACCAGCTCCATATGGCCAACGGCCTCTGCGCGTTCGCCGAAGCAGTGGGAGATCCGGCGATAACTAGCCAATAAGAGTGCAAGCCGAAACTCGCATGCCTAGAAATGCCGACAGCGCTCAGGATCAAGGGCTATGCGTTCTTCTTCCGCGCCGGTGACTGCCCCGAACGACCGCATGCCCATGTTCGCGGCATCGGCGGCACGGCCAAGGTCTGGCTGGAGCCCATGAACCTCGCCTACTCGACCTACAATGCGGCCCGAACCGCCGAGGTGCTCGCAATCGCGGACCGGCACCAGTCGCTTCTGTTGGGACGGTGGGTACTTTTCTGTGGCTCTTGATCAGGTCACTGAGTTGGCAACCGGCGTTCGCTTCGGTGACGCGCGTCTGTACGTCCAGTTGGGCAGTGGGTCCGAAGTCAGTGTGCCGCTAGCTGATTTCCCGCGCCTTCTCCATGCCACGGATGCACAGCGAGCCGACTACGTCCTCGAGGAGCATGGGACGGCCATACACTGGCCACAGGTCGACGAAGACATCGGGCTCGCGCACCTGCTGGGGCTACCGGAAGAAGCGCTGGAGAAACTCGTCGGCCTGACCCGCCCGTGACGCATCCGATGCTCGTCGAAAGCATTCACCACCCTATTTGATCTCGATCTGCTGCTCGACGTAGGCCGGCCAGCGGTCGCCCGCCGCTAATGAGCAAGGTCGTACTCGTCGCGCATGTCGTCGTCTTCGCTCGAAGGCGCGTCGCTCACCGTCAGCCCCGGACGGTCGCCCCTCCCCGAACCGGCAATCCGAGTCGACGCGCTTCCCGTTCGATGGCAGCCGCACGGGGAACGTTCGTGAGGTCAATCCCACGGGAGGGTGAAATGAATTCCACCCCTACGACGGTACCGTCTGCTCCGTAGTCGACGATTCGCAGATCTGACAGTTCGACTTGACGTACCGAATGGGACGACGAGAACTGGAAGTAGGCGACGTCGCGTTGCGGATCGTATTCAGTCTTCATCAATTCACCTGCGTGATCCACACGCTTACGACAGAGCCGTCGACCAAGTCGACCACGATCTTGAGGCATTGCCGATCATACACACGCCACCTGATCTCACGCTCCGGATCGCGCGTTGAATCACGTCCGTCGGGATCCCGGTATGGCGCGGGTAGACAAAGATCGAGCGCGCTCGCGCGTAGGATCACGCGTCTAGCAGTAGGAGAAGCACATGCCTCGCTACATGGATATGCACGACATCCCCGGAGTCACGGCGGAGGCCGTCGCCGAAGCGCACGAAGCTGACGTGCGCGTGCAAGGCAAATACGGGGTTGACTACACGCATTACTGGGTCGACGAGCAGGAGGGCAAGGTGTTCTGCCTGGTCGATGCCCCGGACAAGGAAACCGCCGCGCGCGTGCATCGCGAGGCTCACGGCCTCGAGGCGCACACGCTGTTTGAGGTCAAGCAGGGAGCCTAGGCTCGCGCTTCCCAAACGGACGCGCCCCGTAGGCCGTGCATCGGCGAGAGGGGAAGCTGATCCTCGCGGCCACCGACTTGGTGGGCTTTCTTGAGTGCGGCCACCCGAGGGCCCTCATCGGCCGGTCGTGGATCGACAAGGACGGGGCGCGGCGCGCGTCGGGACGGTCGACAAGTTCCAGGGTCAGCGGGCGGCGGGTCGACCAACCTGTCACAGGTGACCAGCAGCAAGACCAAGTTCGGACAGGGTACGTTCATCGTGGGCACGGACATGCTGCCGGGCACGTACAGGAGCGGCGGCTCCGGCAAAAGTTGCTACTGGACCAGGCTCCGCGGCTTCACGGGCTTGTTGTCGGCGATCATCGCCAATCACTTCGGCAACCAAGGGATCGTCACGATCCGATCGACCGACAAGGGCTTCCAGAGCCACCGCTGCGGCAGCTGGACGAAGATCTAGCGCGCGGCGACCTCGACCAGCTCTACTGAGGTTCCGGGCTCAGGGACTTGGCGGTCGTGCCCTCCGCGTCTGGGAATTCAACGGTCAGGTCGGGGTCGACTACGACGTTTCGCTTTTTCCACGCTTGATACGCGTCGTAGTACTTGCCAACGACGGGAGGTCCCATCGCGTCAAGATCGTACTCGTCGCTCATGTCCTCATCGTCGTCACTCGCGATCGAATCGCTCGTAATCAAGCCGTTCTTTTCTGGTTGGGAGTCTGGCATTAGTTATTCGGGCGTAGAGCCCGCGATGCGAGTGAGAAACCATGATAAGACGGTCCGCATCTGAATAGCCAACGGTCACGCGCTCTTCGCTCGTGGAATGGCCGGGGTCCGGGTAGGTCTGGCAGAGCGGATCGTCGAAAACGGACTTGGCTTCCTGGAAAGACACCCCGTGCTTGCGCCAGTTCTGCTCAGCCTTCTTCTCGTCCCAGGTGAATTCCAAATCCATTTCACGCGGGAAGTGTGCGGACGGACCCTTATCGCGCTCTTACCGGGCACTTGGCGCTCGATTACGCTGCCGGCGTGCATCGGCGAGAGGGGAAGCTGATCCTGGCGGCCACCGACTTGGTGGGCTTCCTTGAGTGCGGGCACCTCACGAACCTCGAGCGGCAGGCCGACGCGGGGCTGATCCACAAGCCGACTCAGCGCGAGGATCCGGAGGTGCTGCTGCTCCAGCGGCGCGGCCACGCGCACGAGGCGCGCTACATCGAATTCCTCGAGACCCAAGGCCGGACGATCACGCACGGCGACGAGGACTGGGAACACTCGTACGAGGACCGCGCCGCCACGACTGATCGGCTGATGCGCGAGGGCGCGGAGGTCATTTACCAGGCGACCGTGTTCCACGGGCAGTGGGTGGGCTTTCCCGACTTCCTCCTGCGCAAAGGCGAGCCCGGCGAGCTGGGCAAGGACCACCACTACGAAGTCGCTGACACCAAGCTCGCCCATACCGCCAAGGCGAGTGCGCTGATCCAGATCTGCTCATACGTCGAACAGATCGAGCGCCTCCAAGGCGTCCGGCCGGAGAAGGTCTACGTCGTCACCGGCGGCGCGGAGATCAAGGAGCACCCCTTCCGGACGGCGGAGATGATGGCCTACTATCGCCACGCCAAGGGCCGATTTGAGGCGGCGCTGGCCACGCAGCTGGACGCCAGGTCGACCTACCCCGACCCGGTCGGCCATTGCGATGTCTGCCGCTGGCGGCCCGTCTGCGATCACCAATGGCGCCAGGACGATG
>JBDTUR010000008.1:0-26750 GCA_040007635.1 Chloroflexota bacterium | reverse complement strand
CCAGCACGACGACCAGGAACGCCGTGATCTGGCTGCTGCCCGGCAGGATCAGGCTCAGGGCGGCCAGGACGATGCAGATGACGTAGATCAGCAGCACGGCCTGGCGGTGCGATAGGCCAAGGTCGAGCAGCCGGTGGTGGAAATGACCGCGGTCGGCCGAGAACGGCGACCGGCCCGACAGCGTGCGCCGGATGATGATCCAGAAGGTGTCGATGATCGGGACGCCCAGGACGAGCAGCGCCACGGCGAGCTTAGCCGTGCCCAAGACGGACAGCGCGGCCAGCGCGTAGCCCACCGCGAACACGCCCGATGTGCCGATGAACACCCGCGCTGGGTGGAAGTTGTAGCGCAGGAAACCCAGCAGCGCGCCGGCCATCAGCCCGCACATGACGGCGACGGCTGGCTGAACCGACTCGCCGGTGAGCGAAACGATGCCCAGCGTACTCACGGCGATGAGCGCGATTCCACCCAGCAGTCCATCGAGCCCATCCACGAAGTTGACGCTGTTGAGCATGCCCACGATCCAGATCGTCGTGATCGCGGCAACGCCGATATCAAAGCCGAAGCCGGCGATGTGGACGAGCAGACCGCCCGCGACCTGGTAAGGCGCGCCGCCAAATGGATTGGGAAACTTTTCGATGCCGATGCCCAACGCCACGGCGATCGCGGCGAGCACGAACTGGCCGATGAATTGCCAGCGCGCGCGCAACTGCAGCCGATCATCGAGATAACCCAGGAGGCCGCCCAGGCCCACGCCCAGGAACAGGGCGATCAGCTGGGGCGTGCGCACCTCGCGCAGCGGTGGCGCGAAATGGAAGACCGCATTTATCGCCAGGCCCGCCACGCCGACGATCACGAAAGATGCCGCGACTGCGATGCCACCTGTGCGCGGGATGGGCTTCTCGTGGACGCGCCGGTCCTGGTCGGGCTCGTCGATCGCCCCCAGTCGCGCGGCATAGCGAATGGTGAGCGGCGTTAACAGCAGGCTGACCAGCGCCGCACCTATGAGCGCGGCCAGGGCTAGCGGTATTGCGTCGAGTGCTGCCTGGCTCACTCCGTGGGCAGACCGGGCACTGGGAAGCGCGCGCACATGTCGTGCACGCGTGCCCTTATCTCGGTCTTGGCGCTGTCATCGTCGCGGCCTTCGATGGCGCGCACGATGAGTTCGCCGATCTCGCGCATCTCGTCTTCGCCAAAACCGCGCGTCGTGGTCGCGGGCGTGCCCACGCGGACGCCCGATGCGATGTTGGGCGGGTTCTTGTCGAACGGGATCGCGTTCTTGTTGACCGTGATGCCGATCGTGTCGAGCAGTGTTTCGGCCTCGCGCCCGGTAACGCCCAGTGGCGTCACGTCGACCAGCATCAGGTGGTTGTCCGTGCCGCCGGACACAACGGCCGCGCCATTGTCCTGGAGAGTCGCGGCCAGCACCTTGGCGTTGCCGACCGTGTGCTCGATGTCGGACCGGAACTCCGCGGTATTGGCCAGGTGGAGCGCCACCGCCTTCGCGGCAATCACGTGCATCAGCGGGCCACCCTGCAAGCCGGGGAAAACCGTTTTATCTACTTGCTTGGCCAGCTCGCTCTTGCAGAAGACGAGTCCGCCGCGCGGCCCACGAAGCGTCTTGTGGGTGGTCGTCGTGACGAGATCGGCATGGGGGAAGGGGCTGGGATGCTGGCCCGCGGCAACGAGGCCCGCGATGTGCGCCATGTCGACGAAGAACAGGGCACCCACGCTGTGCGCGATCGCGCCGATGCGCTCGAAGTCGATCACCCGGGGATAGGCGCTTGCGCCCGCGACAACGAGCTTTGGCTGCACTTCGTGCGCCTGCTGCTCGAGCGCGTCGTAATCGATCCGCGCGTCCTCTTCGCGTACGCCGTAGGCATGGATCTCGAACCACTTGCCCGAGAAATTGACGGGCGACCCGTGCGTCAGGTGGCCGCCGTGGGCCAGGTTCATACCGAGCACCCTGTCGCCCATCTCCAGCACGGACACGTACGCGGCCATGTTGGCCTGAGCACCAGAGTGCGGCTGAACGTTGACGTGCTCGGCGCCGGGGAAGAGAGCCAGCGCGCGCTCCTGGGCGAGCCGCTCGACCTCGTCAACGAACTCGCAGCCACCGTAATAGCGCCGGCCCGGCAGACCCTCGGCGTACTTGTTGGTGAGCCACGAGCCCTGCGCCTCGAGCACCGCCGCGAAGGCGTAGTTCTCGCTCGCGATCAGCTCGATGTTCCAGCGCTGCCGTTCGCGCTCGCGCTGCATCTGAGTCCATAGGTCGGGATCGACCTCGGCCAGCGGCGCCCAGGCGATGCTGTTGGGTGCGGAAACGCTCACGGGCCGAAAGTGTAGTCCGCGCTGAGCGCGGCGAAGATCGCAGATGAGGCGACCGCGCCTTCGCGCAGCACGACCGGCGACAAGGCGGCCGACCCGGAGCAGTCGACCACCGACGAGGAGATGCCACCCCGCACCGGACCGTCGTCGACGACCAAGCTCACAACGTCCGACAACGAGTCGATGACCATCTGCGCGGTAGTTGCCGGCGACAGGCCGGTGACGTTGGCCGAGCTTGCGGCAAGCGGCCCAAGCAGTGCGGCGAGCTCGCGCGGCACGCGGTGATCGGGCAGGCGCAGGCCCAGCGTCGCGCGGCCGCCGCCCAGGAGTTGCGGCAATTCGCTGTCCGGGCGCCGATCCAGCACAAGCGTCAGGCCGCCCGGCCAGAAGGCGCGGGCCAGCTTCTCGGCGGTTGGCGGCAGCACGCAGAGCTGGCGCGCCTGGTCGATCGAGTCGATCAGCAGCTGGATGCCCTTGTCGGGCGAGCGCTGCTTGACGGCGATGAGCCGCTCAACCGAGTGGAGCAGCGGCAGCGTGGCGACGCCGTAGACCGTCTCGGTGGGAATGGCGATGACCTCGCCGCGGCGCAACGCCGCCACCGCTCGATCAGTCGCCGCAACCGCGCTACTTAACAAAACTTCCATCACGCGTCGTCGCCATGCGTCAGCTCGGCGACGCGCGGCCGCCCGGCCAGGTCATCATGGATCGTGAGCATCCAGTCCGGGAGGAGCGCGGCAACCGCGGCGCCCAAGGGGTCGCCTTGATCGGCGCCAATCTCGAGCAGCGCCAGGCCATCGTCGGCGAGCGCGGCCGGCAGCTGTGCCAGGAGCCGGCGGACGATCGCCAGCCCGTCCGCGCCACCGTCGAGGGCAACACGCGGCTCGAAGCTGGCTGCGATCGGGAGGGTCGGGACGACGTCGGTAGGGATGTACGGCAAGTTGGCCACCAAGAGGTCGGCCTGATCCGCGCCGGGGATGTCGGTCAAGTCGGCCTGGGCGAATTCGATCGCATCTGCGACCCCGTGGGCGACCGCGTTCTCGATCGCTAACGCCCGCGCATCAGTCGAAAGGTCGCTCGCCCGAAACGCAACGTCGCCTGCGTAGCCGCGCCGCCGGCACTCGACCGCCAACGCGACGCAGATCGCGCCGCTGCCGGTGCCCACGTCCCACACCCGCAACGGCCGCGCGTCCGCCGGGCGGGGAGCGTCCGTCAGGCGCGCCGCGATACGATCGAGCGCGAGGCCCACGAGCGTCTCGGTTTCCGGCCGGGGGATCAGCGCCCGCTCGTCCACGCTCAGTGCGAGGCCGTAGAACTCCTTCAAACCGCGCAAATAGGCCACCGGAACACCACTCGCACGCCGTGCGAGTAAGTTGGCAAATGCGGCGCGCTGCCCCTGTGAAACATCGGAGTCGCCCTCCGCCAGCAGCGTGGCCCGGCCCACCCCAAGCACGTGACCTAGCAGCAGTTCCGCATCGAGCCGCGGCGTTTCCGAGCCGGCCGCGTCCAACGTCTGGCTGCCGGCGCGCAGCAGGTCGGCGACGCTAGAGCCGGACGAGGACATCGAGGTCAGCCGTCCGCCGAAGCACCTCGACCGAGATTGACCCTTCCTGTGCAGCGAACTCGAGATCCACCTGAGCATCGCCCACGCGCAGCCCGCGCACCCGGAGGCCGGGCAGCCACGTGGGCAGCGCCGGCCGCACCAGCTCCAGTCGCTTGGCGCGCGCGTCCGGGCGCAAGCCCAGGGTTGCGGTCATTAGGTGATAAAGCGAACCCGCCGCCCAAGCCTGGGGTGAGCACGCGACCGGATACGGCACCGGCAGCGGCGACGCGGCGCGCGTGAAGCCGCAGAAGAGCTCGGGTAGGCGTGCCTCGCGAAAGTGAGCCGTCGCTTCGAAGAGCGCGCCGGCAACCAAACGGGTTTCCTCGAACAGGCCGTAACGAGCGAAACCGGCGGCGCAGATGGCGTTGTCGTGTGGCCAGATTGTGCCCAGGTGATAACCGATCGGGTTGTAGCCCACAGTGTCGGCCGAGAGGGTGCGGATACCCCAGCCACTCCACATGCCGCCGCTGGTGAGCACTTCGGCCGTCCGAGCAGCGCGATCAAGGTTGGCGATGCCCGTCCACAACGCGTGGCCCGCATTGGAGGCGATGCCCGTGACCTGGCGTTTGGCGCCGTCGAGCGCCATCGCGTATGTGCCCGCGTCCTCCATCCAGAACGCTTCTTCGAACCGTTCACGCAGCTTGTCCGCAGCTGCGTCCTGCTCCGCGGCCAGCTTCGCGTCACCTTTCAGCCGGGCCAGCCGGGCGAGCCCACGCCGCGCGGCATAGGCGTAACCCTGGACCTCGACCAGCGCGATCGGACCGTCCGCCAGGCTGCCATCGCGATTGCGGACCGAGTCCGCCGAGTCCTTCCAGCCCTGATTAACCAGGCCGCGCTCAGACTGGCGCTGATATTCGATGAAGCCGTCGCCATCAAGATCGCCGTACCGGTCCATCCAGTTGAGTGCTGCGAGGGCGTTGGGCCACAACCGCTCCACCAGCGCCGAATCGCCCGTCCAGCGCTCGTACTCATCGAGCAGCATCAGCCAGAGTGGAGTCGCATCGACCGTGCCGTAGTACGGCGTGTGCGGAATCTCGTTGGTCCGTGCCAACTCGCCGGTGCGCAGCTCGTGCAGGATCTTGCCCGGTGCAGCGTCGCGGAACTCGTCCACCTTGGTTGCCTGCAAGCGCGCGAGGATCGCAAGTGTCGCCTGGGCGATCTCGGGCCGCACGGCCAGCAGCTGCAGACTGGTGATGATCGAGTCGCGCCCAAAGAGGCAGCTGAACCACGGCACGCCCGCGGCGACGTAGCGCTCGCCTGGGGCTGGGCCATCGTTGACCAGCAGATTGAGGTCGGCCTGTGACCGCTCCAGCGCCCGCTCGGCCAGTACGTGGCTGGTTTCGATCGTTGCCCCGGCAGACCACGGCCGCGGCGGCACATGGGCCGGGCCGCCATCGAGTGTTTCCGCCCGAACCTCGATCGCCAACGTCTCGCTTTGACCCGGCTCGATGAGCCAGTCAAGCTCGAATGTCGTGCCTGCAACGTCGAGTACCGGGTCGGGCACGGTGACCGCGGCGCGGTGCATGGGCGGCGTGATAACGATACTCGTACGGCGTACGAGTAAGTCCAGACCGCGATAGCTGAACGTCACGCCGTCGCTGGTCCACACGTTGGCGAGGCGATCTCCGCGCCGCGGCCGGACGAGGCCGCGCAGTTCGAAGATGTCCGCGTAGTCAGCGTCGAAAATCAGGGTCAGCCGGGCACGCTGGGGCAGCGTTGTGTAGTTGGTGACGCTGATCCGTTCGCGCAGGCCATCGCTGACGGTTCGGTCGCGGACGATGCCGAGAGAGTGACGCCGGAGGATGATCTCGTCGCTGTCGACGTCCGCGCTCTGATCGAGCAGATCTGGATTGGCCATCTGGATAGTGCTGTGCGCGGATGCGGCGGGGCCTGCGCGCAATACGACTGGGTGAGTGCCGTTGAGCAACAGGTCGTACGTCGACAGGAAGCGCGTGTCACCCAGGAACAGTCCCAGCCCTCTGCCATCGGGCCGGACGTCGCCGTGGGCGTTGTTGAGCATGAACATGTCGCCCGACTTCAGGACGTGCACGCCGGTGAGGTCGGTCGCGCGGACGACCGGCGGCGCCGGCGCGCCGGGTGCCGGCGGCGCGTCGAAGATATCCGTGCCCTTGGGTTCCAGCTCGGTCGCTTTGGCCATCTGTTGCCCCGTTGGCCTACTCGAGATGCGCCAGGCGCTCCGCCTGGTCGGTTGAGATCAATTCGTCCAAGAGTCCGTCGAGGTCGCCATCGAGGACGTTGGGCAGGTTGTGCAGGTCCACGTTGATGCGGTGATCAGTGACCCGGTCCTGCGGGAAGTTGTACGTGCGAATCTTCTCCGACCGCTCACCTGAGCCCACCATCGACCGGCGTGCTTCCGCTTCTGCTTCATGCGCTTTGCGCTGTTCCTGCTCGAGCAGCCGCGCGCGGAGCACACTCATCGCCTTGGCGCGGTTCTTGTGCTGACTCTTCTCGTCCTGGATTGCCACCACGAGGCCCGACGGCAAATGGGTGATGCGCACGGCCGAGTCGGTGGTGTTCACGCTTTGGCCGCCTGGACCCTGGGAGCGGTACACGTCGATGCGCAGGTCCTTGTCGTCGATCTGTACCTCGACCTCGTCCGCCTCGGGCAGCACGGCCACGGTGGACGTGGACGTGTGGATGCGGCCGCTCGACTCGGTCTCGGGCACGCGCTGGACACGATGCACACCGCCCTCGTATTTGAGCCGGCTGTACGCGCCTTGGCCGCGCACCTCGAAGATGACTTCGCGCAACCCGCCAATGCCGGTTTCGTTGGCTGAGATCAGTTCGCTGTGCCAGCGACGGCGCTCGGCATAGCGCTTGTACATTCGGAAAAGCTGCGCCGCGAAGAGCGCGGCCTCCTCCCCGCCCGTGCCCGCACGGATCTCGACGATCACGTTCTTGTCGTCGTTGGGGTCACGCGGCAGGAGCTGCACCCGCAGCAACTCGATCAGATCCTGCTCCTCCGCCTGCGCAGCGGTGATCTCATCGCGGGCGAGCTCGCGCAACTCCGGATCGCCCTCAGCCTCGTGCGCTGCGGCGAGCTGGGCGCGCACAGCGCGCAGGCGGCGGTAGGTGCCCACGATGGGTTCGATCTGCGATTGCTCGCGGCCAAGGGCGCGGCGCTGCTCGGCGTCTGGGGCAATCTCCGGCCGCGTCCATTCCATCTCGATCTCGGTCAGGCGTCGCTCGAGATCGTCGAGTCGCTCCTCGAGGGACATCAGGCGGCGTGGTCGGTCGCCGAGCCGGCTTTCTCCTCGGCGGCGACCATGGGGATGGGCCGGCGCGGCGGATCAGAGCTGCCCTCAGGCGCCGCCTCACCGTTCGCGGCCAGCGCCTCCTGCATGGCGGCGATCGCGACTTCGATCTGGCTGTCATCAGGCTGCTTGGTCGTGATCGACTGGAGCCAGATGCCCGGCAGATACAGCCAACGCACATACCAGTGCTGGCGATAGCGCGCGCCGATGCGCAGCAGCTCGTAGGCAATCGCGGCTATGACCGGCACCAGGGCAATACGGCCCAGGATGCTGATCCAGAGACTCTGGCCCGCGAGCAGGCTGAACATGAGGATCGACAGAATGATGAAGATCACCAGGAACTCGGTGCCGCAACGCTGGTGCGCGGTGGGGTACTTGCGCACGTTCTCGAGTGTCAGCGCATCCTCGTGCTCGAGCGCGTGGATGCTCATGTGCTCGGCGCCGTGGTACTGGAAAGTGCGCTGGATGTCGCCAAAGCGGCTCACCAGCAACAGATAAGCGACAAAGATCACGACGCGTATCACGCCTTCGACGAGGTGCGCCAGCAGGGTTTGGCCCGGGCCGGCCACGGCCGTCGTCGCGGCCCCGGCAAGGAATAGAGGCAGGAGCACGAAGAGCCCGACGGCCATACCCAGAGTGACGATCAGTGTCAATGCGATCGTGCCTTTGCCCAGCTCCTGGCCCTCGCCCTCAGCCTGGACGGAACCCGAGCGCATCAGCCAGCGCGTGCCAATGACCAGCGTCTCGTACAGCAGCACGATGCCGCGGAAGAACGGAGCGCGCGCGAAACGGTTGCGATGCAGGATCGAGTTGAGCTGCTCCTGCCCGGAAACGATCGAGCCGTCAGGGTGGCGCAGCGCCACACCGATCGCATTGCGGCCGCGCATAAGGACGCCCTCGAGCAGGGCCTGTCCGCCGAAATCAGTTCGCGCCATGTGCCGAAAAGTCTAGGCCCGAGCGCGTCCGGGCCGGGCGATCAGAGTCGCGCCGCGCGCTCGAGGCGCTTCTGGAAGCGCTCGACCTGGCCGGCCCGATCGAGCATCGTCTGCTTGCCCGTGAAGAACGGATGGCAGTTGGAGCAGATATCGACGTGCAGCGTGGGCTGTGTCGAGCCAACCTCGAACTCGGTGTGGCACGACGCGCAGACCACTTTGGCCGCGTGGTACTTGGGATGAATGTCCGGCTTCATAGCTTTGCCTCTGCCTGCGTCCCTGCATCGGCCACGATGCTGATGCGCTTCTTGGCACGCGTCTGGTTATCGAACTTGACGCGGCCGTCGAGCGTCGCGAACACGGTGTAGTCGCGACCCAATGACGTGCCCGGGCCAGCCAGGAAGGTCATACCGCGCTGGCGCACGATGATGGAGCCGGCTGAGACGAGCTGGCCATCGCCGGCCTTCACGCCCAGGCGCTGGCCGACGCTGTCGCGGCCGTTCTTGGAGCTTGAGCCTGCCTTCTTGTGAGCCATGGTTACGCGTCCTTCTTCGTGCGCGCCGACTTCTTCGGAGCGGTGTCGGTTGTCTTCTTTGCTGCCGGCTTGGGCTTGGCTGGCGCCTTGGGCGCAGCCTTTGCCTTTGGCTCCGACTTGGCCTTGGGTGCCGGCTTCGTGTCGGCCTTGGCCTTTTCGGCGGCTTTCGCCTTGGCGTCTTTATCGAGCTTGGTTGCGAGCGCCGCGTCGGCAGTCGCCATCTTCTCTGCTTCCGTGGCCGCCTTGGCCTTCGCCTTGGAGGCTTCCTTCTCTTCGACCTTGGCCTCGTCGGCTGCGCTGCGGCCGGCAAAGCTGATGTCCGCGATGCGCACGACCGTCTGCTCCTGGCGATGGCCGTTCTTTGCGCGGTGGCGCGCCTTGGGCCGGTACTTGAACACGATGACCTTGTCACCGCGGTCATGGCGGACGAGGCTCGCGGTCACGAGCGCGTCGTCGACGACCGGAGTGCCCACGCTGGCCTTGTCGCCATCGGCGACAAGAAGTACGCGATCAAACTTGATCGTGTCGCCCGGAGTGCCCTCGAGCCGCTCCACGGCGAACTCGCTACCGAGCTCGACGCGGTACTGCTTTCCACCTGTTTCGATGACGGCGTACATGGCTCTCCGGAGGCGTGCGGTTGATGGGTCGGTTGACGTCAATAGGGTTTTGGGCGCGAACGAGAAGCATACAGCAAGAGTTGCCTGGGACGAAAGAGTGGGACCCCAGTACCGGGCGCGGCCCAACCCATCGTCACCTATCCACACTCGTGATCGAAGCCGACTATGCAGCCACAGATGAGCTCAGATCCGCGCATGACCCACTACAAGGTGTTGATGCTGGCCGAGATAGCCGACCGGGAGATCATCAGCACGGTTTATCGCAAGCTCGCCCAGCGCTACCACCCCGACGTGGATTCCTCGCGGGCGGCCGCCCTGCGAATGGCTGACATCAACGAGGCGTACGCGGTCCTACGCGATCCGGACAAACGTCGCAAATACGACCAGTGGCTTGCTTCGAGGCGCGATCGCCGCACCGGTGACCGCCTGATCCGGACGGCTGAAGAGCTTCCTGTGGGTGAGGCCGGTCCGGCGGTTGGGCCGCCCAGCGGCAGCCTGATCGAGTTTGGACGCTACAGCGGCTGGACTCTCGGCCAGATCAAGCGCCGCGACCCTCAGTTCCTCGAGTGGTTTATGCATGCACCCATGGGCCGCGCATACCGCGCTGAAATCGAGGCGTTGCTCAGCCGGCGCTAACCGCTCCTGACTCGTAAAGAGGGCGTCACCAGCGCGAGCGCGGCACCTCGCCGCGCATACAGATGCTCTGGAGCAGCCCGAGCGCGATGGCCGTGCTGACAATGGACGCGCCGCCGTGGGTGATGAAGGGCAAGGGAATGCCCGTGACCGGCATCAGGCCCACGATCATGCCCACGTTGACCAAGATCTGGAAGACGATCATCGACGCCGTACCGGCCGCCAAGGCGATCCCGAACACCGTCCCGGAGCGCCAGCCGATCAGCATCACCCGCCACAACAGCCAGGCGAACAGCAGGAATACGACGATCCCGCCGATGAAGCCGAGCTCTTCGAGCAGCACGGCAAAGGCGAAGTCGGTCGACTGCACCGGCAAGAGCGAGCTCGCTCCACTGGCGCCGCCGGTAAGGCCCTTGCCGAATATGCCGCCCGAGCCCACCGCGATCTGCGCCTGGATCACCTGGAAACCGGCGCCCTGGGGGTCAGAGCTCGGGTCGAGGAAGGAGAGGAGCCGGCGGCGCTGATAGTCCTGCAAGACCGACCAGATCACCGGCACCATCGCCACCACTGAACCCGCCGCCAAGCCCATCCAGCGCAGGCTCGCGCCACTCAAGAAGAGCGCGCCAGCGGCGATCGCCACGAGAACCAGGGCGCTACCCAGGTCGGGCTGGATCATCACCAGGATGAATGGCGGCGCAATCAGCATGCCTACGCCGATCAGCGTCGAGAGGTTGCCCAGCTTGTCGCGCCGCGCCTGCAGAAACGTGGCTAGCACGCCGATCATCACGACCTTGGAGATCTCGGAGATCTGGAACGTGAGGCCGCCAATCGAGATCCAGCGCTGCGCACCGTTGATCGTCACGCCGATGATGAGCGTGAAGATCAGCAGGCCCACGTTGGCGAGGTAGATCAGCGCCGAAAAGGTGCGCAGCCAGCGGTAGTCGAACGCGGCCACTGCGGCGAAGGCGATGATCGCGATCGCGAACCACATCAGGCCGCGAGTGAAGATCGAACCCGAACTCAGGGGGCCATCGGGGCTGTTGGTCCACGCCATGAGCAGGCCGATCACCGCCAGGGCGAGCGCAGCCACCGCGAGTTGAATGTCAAATGAGCGCCAGCTACCGGACTCCGGCCGCGCCGCGAAAGTGCTCGCCGACGAGCGCTCGATGCGCATCGCGGTCATCTAGTTGCCGCCCCACAAGTTGCCGCCCTGCATGAGATCAGGCCGCGTCAGGTCAACACCCAGGTTGTAGTGCTCCTGAAGGAAGTACTTGACCATCTCGGTCGCGGCATTGGCCTTGACGACGGCGTCGTATGCGAACGCCACGATTGCCAACTGTGAGTCGGTCTTCGCCGGGTCACCTGGCGTGTCGGCAGTGAAGTTCGGCACGAAGGCGACGAACCAAGAGTGGAAGGGCAGGCGGCCCTCGCCGTCGCGGACTCCGAACTCGGCCGTTCCTGTCTTGCCGGCGACGACAAGTGGTTCGTCCACGAGATTGCCTGAGTGGCGACTGGTCACGACCTCGCGCGCCGCGAGACGCATCGTCTGGAGGATGTCCGGGTCGATGCCGACCGTCGATAAAACCTGTGGCTGGAAGTCCTGCACGACGGTGCCGTCGGGAGCGAGGACGCGGCGCACGATCTGCGGCTCATACAGCGTGCCACCGTTGGCAAGCGCCATGTAAGCGTTGAGCAACTGGAGCGGCGTGACTGCGTCGTAGCCCTGGCCGATGCCCGCGTGGTAGACCTCGCCCGGGTATACGTTCTGGCCGAACGTGGCCTGCTTCCAGGCGTTGGTTGGGATGATGCCCTTGGCTTCAGCGGGCAGGTCGATGCCGGTGCGTTTGCCAAAGCCCCACTGGTCGGCCCAGTACGCCAGCCGGTCCACGCCAAGCATGCCCGCGACCTGGTAGAAGAACGTGTCGCTCGAGATGGCATACGCCTGGGTGACATTGAGCGGCCCAAAGCCACGTCGGTTCCAGTCGTAATAGCGCTGGGTACCGATCTCGAGGTAGGCGGCCGTCTCGAGCTGAGTGGTCGGAGTTATCAGCCCGTCGCTCAGCGCGCCGGACGCGGTTACGAGCTTGTAGGTCGAGCCCGGTGGGTACTGCTCGGAGATTGCGTAGTTCACGAGCGGATGATTGGGGTTGTCGATCAGCGCCTGGTACTCGGCGTTGGTGATGCCGCGGGCGAACATGTTGTCGTCATAGGTAGGAAGCGACACCATCCCCAGGATCTCGCCAGTCTGCGGGTTGCCCACAATGATGACGCCGTGCTGCAGGTTCATGATGTCGGTCGCCCACTGCAGCGCTTGAGTAGCTTCCTGCTGGATCTTGGTGTCGATCGTGAGCTCGAGCGAATTTCCGGCCACCGGCGGCTGGGTGATCTCAACGGTGCGCACGATGCGACCCGACGCGTCCCGTTCGACTGTTTCCTGGCCGTATGTTCCGCGCAGGACGCTCTCGAACTTGGCCTCGACCCCGGTCTGGCCGATTTCGTCGTCGGCGAGATAGCCCTGGTCGGCCAGTAGGCTCAACTGATCGGCGCTGATGGGCGAGACGTAGCCCATGACGTGTGAGAGCAGCGGCCCGTACTCGTACTCGCGCCTATCCTCGATCGCAATCTCGACGCCGGGCAGGTTGCGACTCTCCTCGACGATGATCCGAGCGGTGTCACTCGAAATGTCCGATGCGATCCGGACCAGCTCGAAGCGCTGGCTGGCGTACCTATCGACCGCCGCGATGATGTCGGCCTGGTTCAAGTTAAGCAGCGTGGCGAGACGTGAAGCGACGCTATCGCGCTGGCTGAACGGCAGGTCAGCGGGTCGGATGTAGGCCACGTAGGACGGAACGTTTATTGCCAGCTCGCGGCCGTTGCGGTCGTAGACGATGCCGCGCGCCGACTTGATCGGGATCGTCTTGTTCTGGTTCTGCGCCGCAAGATCGCTGTAGTAGCCGCCCTGGACGGCTTGCATGTAGAAAAGCCGGGTGGTGAGGGCACCGACGACCAGCACGATGATCAATCCAAAGACGCCGAAGCGGACTCCCAGCCGGTTCTGCGGCGGTTCCGGGCGGCCGAGCACGTAATCAGACAAGTGCCTGACCTGCGCTCGTCACCAGTCGACCCGTTCTGGTGTGCCAAAGCGCCTTTCGATGGCGGTGAAAAGGGCCGCGACCGGGATGGCAATGATGCCGTTCATAAAGGCTGCGACGAGCACGCTTTCAAGTGAAAAGGCGAAGGGCACACCCTCGGCTGCCACGAGGGTCACGGCCATCAATCCGTGCAGGAGCGGCGTTAGGACCACGACCATCGCGACTGACAGCCAGCGGCGGCTTGGTCCGCCGATGCGCGCGACGACGATCGCCAGGCCGAGCACAAGCAAGAGCGCGAGCGTTGCGGCGCCCAGCGGACGGTCGGGAATAAGCAGATCTATCAACATCCCGCCCAGGAACGCGGCGGCCAGGCCGTCCTCGACGCCTAGAACAATCGTCGCGCACACGGCGCATACGAGGACGAGATCCGCGGTTGCGCCGGCTATCGGCAGCTCCGGCAGGACGGTGGCCTCGATGAGCGCCGCGAGCAATGTGAAGAAGGCCGCAAACGGGATAGTCAAACTGGACTCCGAGATGTTGTGATCGCGAGCTGAGATTGCGGCACGACGGTCACGCGATGTGCTCCAACTCCGCAGTTGGCGTGGCCTACTGCTGCGCGTCCTTCCGGGCGAGTATAGGCGGGGTCCCTGAGAGTCCGGACCGACTGCCCCAGCGACGCTGTTTCACGTGAAACGACAGCCCCATGACGGGCCGGGGCGGGTGTTTTGTTTCACGTGGAAACTCAAGTCGATGCGCATTGATTGAGCGTGAAGCCCCCAGCAAGTCGCAGGGAAGCGGGCGTTCGGACAATGGCCTCGTGCGGCCTTCTTTCCGATAGAATCAATGGACGTGAATGCTGCTTCCTGCCCCGGCCGCTGAGTGGGCGACATCATTGCTTGTGCTAACCAAAAAGGCGGCGTTGGCAAGACCACCACGGTGATCAACCTTGCCGCGTACCTGGCGTTGGCGGGACGCCGCGTGCTCGTGGTTGACCTCGACCCTCAGGGCAACGCGACGAGCGGGCTCGGATTCGACCGTCTGGGCGGTGCCAGCTCCATCTATCCGGCCCTGCTCGACCCCGCTTCCGTGCGGTCGGTGGTCCAGGCGACCCAGATAGACGGCCTTTGGTTGATCCCGTCAGGCCAGGATCTGGCAGGAGCCGAGGTCGAACTGGTTGGCGTTCCCCAGCGCGAGCGCAAACTCGCCGCAGCCCTGGCCAAGTTGCGCGACAGCTATGACTTCATCGTCTTGGATTGCCCGCCCGCCGTTGGGCTGCTGACGGTGAACGCCCTTACGGCCAGCGACGGGGTGTTGGTGCCCATCCAGTGCGAGTACTACGCGCTCGAGGGTTTGGGCCAGCTGCTGGCGACGATCGATCTAGTCCGTGACAACCTAAATCCGCGCCTGCGCCTGGCCGGCGTGCTGCTGACGATGTATGACTCGCGCACGACGTTGAGCTCGGACGTCGCGGCTGAGGTGCGTCGGCACCTTAATGGAACAGTGTACGAGACGGTTGTCCCACGCTCAGTGCGTCTCGCCGAGGCGCCTTCATACGGCCGACCGATCGTGCGCTACAGCCCCGAGTCGCGCGGCGCCCAGGCGTACGCCGCGCTCGCCGACGAAGTGCTGCGGCGCCACCCCGCGTCGTCGGCAAGCGAGCCACCGGCATGGGTGGGTGCATGACCGCCGATGCGCGCCGGCCGGGTGGATTGGGGCGCGGCCTCGCGGCGCTGATCCCGCAGCGTGACGAGCCGGTTGCGTCAGTAGAGCTGCCAATCGCGGCGATAAGCCACAACCCGTACCAGCCGCGCAAGCGCTTCGAGCAGGATGCCCTAGCCGAGCTCGCCGACAGCATTGCCGAGCATGGCGTGTTGCAGCCGATCCTGGTTACACCCAGCGCCGACGGTTACCGGCTCATAGCGGGCGAGCGCCGGCTGCGCGCCGCTCAGATTGCCGGACTCGACCGCATTCCAGCGCTAGTGCGCAACGCCGATGAAGGCGCGCAGTTGGCCTGGGCGCTGATCGAGAACCTGCAGCGGTCGGATCTCAATCCCTTGGAAGAGGCGCATGCCTTCCGGCAGCTGGTCGATGAGTTCGGGTTGACGCACGACGAGGTTGGGTCGCGCGTTGGGCGGTCGCGCTCGGCGGTGGCCAATACGCTGCGTTTGCTCGATCTCGACGAGCGCGTCCAGGTGGCGCTCGCGGATGGCCAGATCACGGAAGGCCACGGCCGCGCGCTGGCCGGCCTACCCGACGCTACGCGACAGGCGGAAGCGTTATCTGAGGTAGTCTCCGGTGGCTTGTCGGTGCGGCAAACCGAGGAACTCGTACGCCGTTCGATTAGGTCCACACCCAGAACGAGGGGCTCAAAGCCGGCGCGGCCCGCCGACCTCGAGCGGGTCGAACGCGGCCTGCGCGAGGCGCTCGCGACAAAAGTGACGCTCAGCACCAGCCGCAAGGGGGGCAGGATCACGATCGAGTACTACACCCAGGAAGAACTCGAGCGGCTGTACGAGCGGCTCACCGGTGGCGCGGCGTGACGGACCAACTCACGAAGCCCGCGGCGCCAAAGAGCGCGGGCAACGGCCGCAAGTCCAAGGGCGTGGCCGACGGCGCGTATACCGCCGAGAGCATCCAGGTCCTCGAAGGGCTCGAGGCGGTTCGCAAGCGGCCCGGCATGTACATCGGCTCGACCGACGCGCGTGGGCTGCACCACCTGATCTGGGAGATCGTGGACAACTCCATCGACGAAGCGATGGCTGGCCACGCCACGCTCATCGAGCTGACGATCAACCCCGACGGCAGCGTCACCAACCGCGACAACGGCCGTGGCGTGCCGGTGGGCAAGCAGAAGCAGACAGGGCGCGACGCGCTCGAGGTGGTCCATACCGTCCTGCATGCCGGGGGCAAGTTCGGTGGTGGTGGCTACAAGGTGTCGGGCGGTCTGCACGGCGTGGGCGTAAGCGTCGTCAACGCGCTGTCGGAAAAGCTGCGCGTGGAATCGGCCTTTGGCGGCCAGGTCTGGTTCCAGGAGTACGAGCGCGGCAAGCCCACTACGAAGGTCACCGCGATCGGCCCCAGTAACGGCCGCACCGGCACGCTGACTTCATTCATGCCTGACCCCCAGGTTTTCGAAACCCTCGAGTGGAACTTCGACACTGTCGCCCAGCGACTGCGTGAGTCGGCCTATCTCAACAAGGGCCTGTGGATCAAGTTCGTAGACGAGCGGCCCACGCCCAGGCGCGAGAAGAGCTTCTACTTCGAAGGCGGCCTGATCTCGTTCGTCCGCCACCTCAATCGGGGCCGCGACGTGCTCCACCCGCGGCCCATGTACGCCGAGCGGCGCGACGGCTCCACTCAAGTGGAAGTGGCCATCCAGTACAACGACAGCTACAGCGAGAGCGTTTTCGCTTTCGCCAACAACATCAACACGGTCGACGGCGGCACACACGTGACTGGCTTTCGCGCGGCGCTGACCTCGTCGCTCAACGACTACGCCCGCAAGAACGCCATCCTCAAGGACAGCGACGCGAACCTGTCGGGCGACGACGTGCGCGAGGGCCTGACGGCGGTCATCAGCGTCAAGCTGACCGACCCCCAGTTCGAGGGCCAGACCAAGGCCAAGCTCGGCAACGCCGAGGTCAAGGGCCAGGTGCAGGCGGCGGTTACCGAAGGCATCAACCAGTACCTCGAGGAAAACCCGCAGGACGCGCGGCGCATTATCGAGAAGTCCCTGTTGGCGGCGCGGGCGCGCGACGCGGCCCGCAAGGCGCGCGATCTGGTCATCCGCAAGAGCGCCCTGGAGGGCAGCGCGCTGCCGGGCAAGCTCGCCGACTGCCAGGAGCGCGACCCGGCGCGGAGCGAGCTGTTCATCGTCGAGGGTGACTCCGCCGGCGGCTCGGCCAAGCAGGGCCGCGATCGCCACTTCCAAGCCGTGCTGCCCATGTTCGGCAAGATGCTCAACGTCGAGAAGGCGCGCATCGACAAGGTGCTGTCAAGCGAGAAGATCCGGCCGCTGATCATCGCCCTGGGCGCGGGCATCGGCGAGTCGCTCGACATGGCCAAGTTGCGCTACCACAAGATCATCCTGCTGGCCGACGCGGACGTGGATGGCGCGCACATCCGAACGCTGCTGATGACCTTCTTCTACCGCCACATGCCGAGCGTCATCGAGAACGGCCATCTCTACATCGCCCAGCCACCGTTGTACCGCGTCAGCACGGGCAAAGTGACGCGCTACGCCGCCGACGACCGCGACCGCGAGCGGGTGATCAAGGAGTTCAAGGCCAAGAACCTGACCATCCAGCGTTTCAAGGGCCTGGGTGAGATGAACGCCGATCAGCTGTGGGAGACCACGATGAACCCTGGGACGCGGACGCTGCTCCGGGCGGACATCGAGGATGCCGCCGAAGCTGATCGCATGTTCAGCACATTGATGGGCGAGAAGGTCGAGCCGCGGCGCGACTTCATCAAGGCGCGCGCCCGCCAGGTGCAAAACCTCGATGTTTGAGGGAGCAAGCGACGCTCGAGGGCCAGCGGAACGCTGGGAGTCGAGCGTTTCGCGCGCAGCAGCGTCAGCTGCGGAGCACGACCGTGCCCTCTGATACGACGCTACGCGCCCAGGCACTCGTTGCCGAGCGCTTGCCCCAGGCGCGGGGCCTGGGCCAAGCTCTGGGCGAACTCACCGACCAGCCCGAGGAGTTCGTCGCCGTAGCGCGCGACGGCCTGATGCAACTTGCCGACGAGCCCTACCGCGCCGAACAGGGCCGCGTAGTGCCTGGTTCAGGTGCCGTCTTCGGCGTCCGCAACCCGCTGCTCGGCGCCGTCACCCGTCAGGTCCGAGCTGCCCTCCGCGAGGGTTCGCCGTCGAGCGCGCTGTGGCTCGCCGAGCGGCTCGTTACTGAGCCTGAGCGCGAGTTCAACCTTGTGGCGCACACGTGCCTGTTGCGTTCGCTGCCCGACGATCCGGAACGGACCTGGCAGCTGATGCGTGGCCTGGCGCGCGCGGCGCACGAGTGGATCAGTGTCGACTCGCTGGCCGAGCTCTACGCCGCGGGCATCCTGCGTGAAACCTATCGCTGGGCGGAGCTTGAGCAGTTGGTCTATTCGGCCAGCAAATGGGAACGTCGGCTGGTCGGTTCGACCGTTGCTCGGCTGCCGTACGAGATCACCCGCGCCGACCGGACTCGATTGCTGAATACACCCGCTTTGACGCTCATCGAAACGCTCCTTGGCGACGCCGAACGAGACGTCCAGAAATCCCTGTCGTGGGCGCTGCGCTCGTGGCTGGAAGTCGATCCGCGCGGCGTAAACGAGCTGATCCGCGCCCAGGCGGCCGATGCGCAGAGGACCAGCGATGGTCACCGGGCGTGGGTCTTGCGCGACGCGCTGACCTCGCCCCGAACCGAACCCGGCTTCGCGGCCGAGATTCGCGCTCGCCTCGAAGGTGTGCGGCGCGACGGCCGCGCGACGGCAACGAGTCGCGCAGCGGAAACGACGCGCGGCTTTGTCGGCTATGAGCGCCTCGCAGATGCCGCGATCGCACAACAGGGCGTGCGCCAGGGCGCGCGCGGGAGCCAACGGTGACAGAACAGGTCGAGCGCATCGTTCCCATCCGTATCGAGGACGAACTGCGCGCCTCGTATCTCGACTACGCGATGAGCGTCATCGTCAGCCGCGCGCTGCCCGATGTTCGCGACGGCCTCAAGCCCGTTCATCGTCGCATCCTCTACACGATGCACGAGATGGGTCTCACATCGTCCGCGAGCTACCGTAAGTGCGCGGCGATCGTCGGCGAGGTGATGGGCAAGTACCACCCGCACGGCGACGTTGCACTGTACGACGCACTCGTTCGGCTCGCCCAAACTTTCTCGCTGCGCTATCCGCTGATCGACGGCCAGGGCAACTTCGGCTCGGTCGATGGTGATCCCCCGGCGGCGATGCGCTACACCGAGGCACGCATGACGGCCATCGCGGCCGAGGTGCTGGCCGATATCGACAGGCAGACGGTCGACTTCGTCGAGAACTACGACGGCACGCGCCAGCAGCCATCTGTTCTGCCAGCCAAGCTGCCCAACCTGCTCGTCAACGGCTCGTCCGGCATCGCGGTGGGCATGGCGACCAACATTCCGCCCCATCACCTGGGCGAAGTGACCGCGGCGACGATAGCGCTGATCGAGAACCCACAGCTCACCAACGACGAGTTGTGCAACTACATCAACGGCCCCGATTTTCCGACCGGCGCGACCATCTTCCGGCGCGACACCCGGCGCAACGCGCTGACGGGTCAGGTGGAGGAGTTCGACGCGATCCGCGAGATGTACGCACATGGCCGCGGCCGTGTCGTGATGCAGGCGACGGTCGCGTTCGAGGAAACGCGCCAGCAGCGGATGGCGATAGTCGTGACCGAGCTGCCGTTCCAGGTCAACAAGGCCACTCTCGCCGAGAAGATCGCCGATCTTGTGCAGCAGAAGAAGGTGGAAGGCATCGCCGACATCCGCGACGAGTCGGACCGCGACGGCATGCGCCTGGTGATCGAGTGCAAACGCGACGCGGCGCCGCGCAAGGTGCTCAACAACCTGTTCAAGCACACGCCCCTCAAGCTCGCCTTCAACATGAACATGCTCGCGCTGGTCGATGGCCAGCCCCAGACACTGCCGCTCAAGTCGGTTCTGCAGCACCACATCGACTGGCGGCGCGAGGTCGTGCGCCGCCGGACGGAGTTCGACCTGGGTCGCGCGCGCGACCGGGCGCACATCCTCGAAGGCCTCAAGATCGCGCTTGATCACCTCGACGCGGTGATCAAGACGATCCGCGAATCGGCCGATGTCGACGCCGCGCGGCACAACCTCATCAGTCGCTTCGAGCTGACCGAGATCCAGGCCAACGCCATCCTCGAGATGCAGCTGCGCCGCCTCGCGGCCCTGGAGCGCAAGAAGATCGAGGACGAGTACCTCGCCACGATCAAGCTCATCGCCGAGCTTGAGGACATCCTCGCCAACCCGGGCCGCGTTTTGGCGATCATCAAGGACGAGCTGCACGAGGTCTCCGACAAGTACGCGGGCGAACGGCGGACAAAGGTCCAGGAAGACTCGAGTCGTGAGTTGACTGACGAGGACCTGATCGCCGATGAAGACGTCGTCGTCACCGTCTCGACGCGCGGCTATATCAAGCGCCAGCCGCTCGCGACGTATCGCCGCCAGGTCCGCGGTGGCAAGGGCATCATCGGCGCGCGCACCGTCGAAGAGGACGCGGTGGAGCACCTGCTCGTCGCCGGGACCCACGACTGGGTGCTGTTCTTCACCAACCAGGGCCGCGTATTCTCATCCAAGGTGCACGGGATCCCCGCACCCACCGAGCGCACCTCGAAGGGCATGCCCGTCGTGAATCTCGACGGCGTCCAGCTCGAACCACCCAATGAGCGCGTACTGGCGATCGTGACCATCCCCAACTTCGAGAAGGGCGACAACATGGTCATGGCCACGCGTAAGGGCATGATCAAGAAGACGCCGATCGAGCAATTCGAGCGCGTGCGCTCGACCGGCATACGGGCGATCACGGTGGCCGAAGGTGACGAACTCGCCTGGGTCGGTGTCTCGTCCGGCAACGACGATGTCATCCTGGCCTCTGCGCTGGGCCGCATCGGCCGGTTCAACGAGACCGAAGTGCGGCCCATGGGCCGCGACGCGGCCGGCGTCATCGGCATTCGACTCGCGAACAAGGACGACCAGGTTGTCGGCATGGGCATCCTCAAGCCAACCAACGACATCCTGGTCCTGACCGAGACCGGCTACGGCAAGCGCGTCGCGCAAACAGAGTTCCGGCGCATGCACCGCGGCAGCCAGGGCGTGCGCCTGATCGCGCTCGAGGGCGCCAAGACCGGCAAGGTCGCAGCCGTTTCCCTGGTCGATGAGTCGGATGAGGAGTTGCTGCTCATCAGCCGCGAGGGCCAGGTCGTGCGCACCGACGTCAAGAGCGTCAATCGCTACGGCTCCCAGGCGCGCGGCGTGATCGTGATGCGCCTGAACGACGGCGATGTCATCGGCGGGATCGCAGTTTTCCGGGCCGAAACGCGCGATTCGGTCGTGCCGGGGCTGGCGGACGGGGAACCGATGCCTGACAATGACGGCCCTGGCGGAGGTACCTCGTGAGCGCATTCGGCGGGCGGGCCGCAAGCGTCTACAGCGACAACTACGACCTTTACACAGGCAACGCGAACCCTGATTTGGCGCGCAAGATCGCGCGCTATCTGGGGCGTGAGTTGGGTAATGCCGAAGTGTTCGAGTTCGCCAACGAGAACATCTTCGTCAAGATCGAGGACAACGCCCGCGACCGCGATGTTTTCGTGATCCAGCCTACCTGCCGCCCAGTGCAGAAGTCGATCATGGAGCTGCTGATCATGGTCGATGCCTTCAAGCGCGCCAGCGCGGGACGCATCACGGCGGTCATCCCGTACTACGCCTATGGTCGGTCGGACAAGAAGGACCAGCCCCGAGTGCCCATCACGGCGCGCCTCGTGGCCGACATGATCAGCGTTGCCGGCGCCGACCGACTGCTCACGATGGACCTGCACCAGGGCCAGATCCAGGGCTTCTTCAACATCCCCGTCGACGAGCTGACCGCGGTGCACATGTTGTCGAACTACTTCAAGCGGCTCAAGCTCGAGGACCTGGTCGTGGTCACCGACCTTGGCTTCGCCAAGCGCGCCCGAGCGTTCGCCGAGATCCTCGAGGCGCCCCTCGCGATCATTGAGAAACGCCGCCAGGGCAACCAAGACAAGGCCGAGCTGCTCAACGTCATCGGCGAGGTCAAAGGCAAACGGGCGATCATCGTGGACGATGAGATCGACACCGCGTCGACCATGATGGAAATCGAGCGGGCGCTGGTGCGCGAGGGCGTGACCGAGATCTATGCCTGCGCTACCCACGGCGTGCTATCCGATCCGGCGACCGACCGGTTGCGCGCGTCGGAGATCACCGAGCTCGTCATAACGGACACGATCCCGCTGCCGCCGGCCAAGCACCTGCCGCAGATCAAGGTGCTGAGCGTCGCGCCCCTCATTGGCGAGGCAATCCAGCGCATCCACCGCGGCGAGTCGGTTGGGGCGCTGTTCGGCAGCGACATGTCGCTCGTCCAGGAGATGATCCTGTGGGACGAGGAGACGCCGCGTCGTGACGACGGCCACCTGGTCAAGCCGGAGGCCATGAGCGCCAACCGATGAGCCTCAAGCTTTACCGGCCCACGCCCAGCGGCCTCGAGCCCAACCCTGTCGAGCACCGCACCTGGCGCAGTCGGCTGGGTTCACGGCGTTGGCAGCCGGCGGCTCTCGAGAACCCCGAGATGGCGCCAACCAGCTCACGCATGGCCGTGCTCTTCTGGCTGGTGCTGGCGGTGGTGACCTTCGTTTTCCTGCTGGTCGGCTACGGGAGCGGCTTCTGGGGGCCGATCAGCTAGCTCTTTCGAAGACGAACAGGTTGTTCAGGCCAAGCTGGAAGCGCGAGTGCCTGAGCAGGCGGAACCTTGGCTCCGGCAACAGTCCAAGCGTGTCGGTTGGTTGGAAGCCGTGGTGCTCGTGGACGGCGATGCCGGCGATGAGCCGCAGGCGGATGAGGACATGCAGGATGTCGTCGACACGTGGCGACGGGACGGTGATGATGAGCCGGCCGCCCGGGTTCAAGTACGAGCTGAACGAGTCCGCCATCAACGCCTGCACGTGCTGCGGCAGGTGCTCAAGCACAGCCAGCATGACTATTACGTCGAACTTCCCGCCGGCAGGCATATCGGCCGGGAACTGGCCCGGGATCAGCTCGTAGCCGGGCCCGCGAATTAGTCCGGTCAGGCTCGGATCAATTCCGACGGCGTGCGTCAGATACCCCGATAGATCGTGGATCAACGCTCCGTCTCCGCAACCTATGTCGAGCAGAGTTGAGCCGGGCAGAATGAAGCGCTTGACTTGTGCAATACGTCGGCCGCGCAACCAGCGATCGAGCGGTTTTAGCTGGCTCGTGGCTCGTCCCCCTCTTTTGCCAGGTCCGTGGGCGCCTGTTGATCCTGCTGGGCGATCTCGATCAGGCTGGCCAGAAACGCCGCCAGCCACAATTGCACGGCAGCAGCCAAACCCGTGAACGAGAGCACCAGCACGCGCAGGATGCGCTGATCGCTGAGCGGCCCGAAGTCAGCCTCGATCCACTGCCAGACCGACCAAACCAGGCCTATCAGCGCGACGAGGAACAGGACAAGACCAACGACTAGCAGCCGCTCCGGCGCCAGGCTGCGCAGGAAGCCCGAGTAGCGCGCTGATGGCGGGAGCAGGCCACGTGCGGTGGCGTACCGGCGCGCAATGGCGGCGAAGGTGGTGGCCTGGATGCCGATCAACAGGACCATGCACGCGGCGACAAAGGTGTGCACGCCAAGAGCATTGGCGCCCACGCGCAGCTCGCCCGGGTAGAGAAGCACGACGCCCGTCAGCCCTAGCGCGAACAACGTCAGGCCGGGGTAAAGGAAGAGCCAACGCGGGCTGTAGATGAGCAGGAAGCGCAGGTGGCGCCAGCCGTCGCGCCAGGTGCGTAGGTGCGGCGGTCGGGAGCGGCCGTCCTTGGCCAGGGTCGTTGGAACCTCGGTCATCTTGTAGCCCGCGAGGGCCGAACGGACGACCATCTCACTCGCGAACTCCATGCCCATGGTCGACAGGCCAAGAGCGCGCGTGGAAGCAGTGTTGAAGCCGCGCAGCCCGGAATGGAAGTCGCCGATCGGGATACGGAAGAAGCGCCGGCCCAGCCACGAGAGCACCGGGTTGCCCAGGTAGCGATGCGATGCGGGCATGGCGCCGGGCGCGATGCCGCCCTTGAAACGATTGCCCATGACCAGGTCGTTGCCCGCCCGCAGCTGCTCGAGGAACGGCATCAGCTTCTCGAAGTCATATGAGTCGTCGGCGTCGCCCATGATCGTGTACGTGCCGCGTGCGGCCGCGATGCCTCCGAGTAGCGCCGCCCCGTAGCCACGCGCGGGCACAGGCACGACGCGCGCCCCTTCCGCGGCCGCGATCTCGCGCGACCCGTCGCTGCTGCCGTTATCGGCGATGAGGACCTCGCCGCTGACGTTGTTCAGCGCGAGGAACCTGCGCGCCTTACGGATGCACGTTGCCAGCGTCTCGGCCTCGTTCAGGCAGGGCATCAGGATAGTCAGCTCGACCTGCTGCGCGGGCGCCGCGGGCGGGCGATTCACGGGCGTCGTCACCAGCCGGTCCAGGTCCAGCCGAAGAACTGCGCCGGCGCGAACTTGAACACCCACAGCACGCCCCATAGGTTCATCACCACAGACATACCGATCAACAGCATGTGGTGCCAGCGCACCCGCGGCACGGCCTTGACGGCAAGCAACCACAGGAAAGGAATGAAATCCAGCCCGTAGCGGTAGCCGAACTGCGCCCAGCCGGTGGCGGCGAACATCCAGTCGCCCAAAGCGATGATCACAACCGCTGCCCAGGCGGCGATGGCCAGCCGATCCCGCAATCCCAGCGCGAGGGCGATGGCAAGCCCAATGAGCAACCAGAAGGGCAGAAGGTGCAGCGCGAACGGCAGACTGGCCGTCGACCAGTCCGTCAACTGGAGACCGTGACCCACGGCGGCGATGAGCATCACTACGCCGGCCAAGATGAGCGCCGCGGCGCCCAGTAGGGCCGCCGGCCGGTAGCGCCGCAGGTGCACGAAGCACGCCAATAGCAGTGCGGGTGAGATGACCCATAGTGCCGTGCCGCCATACGACGGCCACATGAACGACCCCTGAGTGCTGAAGTTGGGCATCGCCTCGAACACGACCGGGATGTGCCGCGGGATGTACGACAGCGCAAAAATGCCCTGGTCGTAGACCCCCGCCAGGTTCGTCTGGTAGATCTGCTCAGACAGGTTGTAGCCGGTCTCGAACGGGTTACCGAAGCGCAGATAGTCGACAGTGCCGGTGAGGGCCAGGAACGGCGCAACGCCCAGCCCCATGGCGAGCAGCGGCCGGAAGTTGATGCGCCGCACCAGAGGCGTGCCGGGGGAGCTGTCGAGCCACATGTCGGCGAAGGCGATGAGTGGAAAGACGCCCGCCAGAAGCGTCGATGGGCGGCAGGTGAACGCCACGCCAATGAATACTCCAGCGAGCAGCGCGTTGCGCCGGTCCACCGTCGCCCAGATGGCCGCGAACAGGAACATGACCGAAGTGATGTGCGCGAAATGCCACACGCTGCCGTCAGCCGCGCTGTACCACATTGTGGTGCCGAAGGCGGCCAGAACGGTGAGCGCCAGTTGAGTCCGCAGATCACTCGCAAAGCGTCGCGTGATGGCAAATATGACCACCATCGTGAACGCTCCGACGAGGGCGGAGATGAGCGTCTGGTTGATGTCCGGCCCGAATAGCACGACGAGGGGCACGAGCATGAACGCCGGCCCCAGGGCGTGCTGCATGTAGTGCTTGCAGTCGGCGCTGTAGCGCGCGTTGGGGATCAGCGCGTCGATGTCCGGGCCGCGCGGGTCGTTGAGTGGCAGGCAGAAGCCAGTGCCGTCGTAGAGCACCCGCTCGAGCACGTTGAGGTTGTGGGTGTACTCCTCGGTCATGTCGAGGTGACCGTGGACGATGTTGTTCGCCTGCGACAGTTGGAAGTCGTACGGCGTGTGACCGGGCCCGCTCACGAAGTAGATCAGGAAGCTGACAATGAACAGCGTCAGCGCAACGGCCACGGTACGTCTGCGGTCAGAGCTTTCCTGTGCCGGTGCGGCGACAGGCCGGGGGCTCCCGCGGACGCCACCATCGGGCACGCCACCATTGGGCACGGCCCCTCCGCGCTCCCCAGCAATCCACTCCGATCCGCCTGACATTCGCCGGTGAGTGTGGCACAGCCCTGCCTTACGGGCAGGCCCCAGAAGGACCCAACCTATACTTGGCTGTCTCATGCCGAACCTCATTTCCCGTCTCTTTGACTCGAACAGCCGTGAGGTGCGCAGGCTGCGCACGGTCGTCGAAGAGATCAATTCCCTCGAAGAAGAGTTCAGCGCGCTGAGCGACGACGAGATCCGCGCCCGCATGATCGAGTTGCGCGACCAGATCCGCGCGGATGCTGCGCCCAGCGAACCAGCCGAAGACGAGCTCCACGCCGAGTCATCGGAGCGCCGCCGCGAATTGCGCCGCGCGCGTGAGAAAGCGGACGTCAAGCACCTCCAGGGCGTGCTCGACGACGCGCTGCCCGAGGTCTTCGCGGCCGGGCGCGAGATGAGTACGCGCAAGTTGGGCATGCGTCACTTCGATGTCCAGCTGATCGGCGGCATGGTGCTGCACCAGGGCAAGATCGCGGAGATGAAGACCGGCGAGGGCAAGACCCTGGTCGCGCCTCTCGCTGCGGCGCTCAACGCGATGTCTGGGCGTGGCGTCCACGTCGTGACGGTGAACGACTATCTCGCCAAGCGCGACCCGCAGTGGATGGGCCCCATCTTCCACGGCCTGGGCCTGACGGTCGGCATCATCCAGCACGAGAGCGCCTACATTTACGACCCAGCCCACCGCGGCACGGATGAGACGCTGATCAACCTGCGCCCGGTCGAGCGCCGCGAGGCATATGCCGCGGACGTGACCTACGGCACGAACAACGAGTTCGGCTTCGACTACCTGCGCGACAACATGGTCACCGAGCTCGACCAGAGAGTGCAACGTCAACGCTATTTCGGCATCGTCGACGAGGTCGACAACATCCTCATCGATGAGG